>JAZNPJ010000146.1:0-7367 GCA_045589635.1 Clostridia bacterium | reverse complement strand
ACAGTAGACGTATACGTTACATTCTTTATTATGCTGATGTATGTGTTTATGTTTAAATACTATTCGATGAGTTTTTATGATACACCGATAAGAAAAACTCTTGTTCCTCTCGGACTTTGTGGAATATCTATGGGACTCGGTATCGCATGTAAGTGGACGGGAATATATGCCGGCTTGGGACTTGCCGTTATATTCTTTATGACCTTGTACAGCCGATACAGAGAATATGTCTATGCAATGCAAAATCCAAATGGCGAAACAGACGGAATAAAACACAAAGATGTAATATCATTCTTTAAGAAAAACACATCAATAACTATTATTTTCTGTTGTATATTCTTTGTGGTTATACCCCTTTTGATATATGCGCTATCGTATATACCATACCTGAACACACCAAATACTAACGGAATAAAATCAATCATAGATAATCAGTCAGCTATGTTCACGTATCATTCCAAAACAGTTGTGGAAACAACGCACCCGTTTTCATCAAGGTGGTATGAATGGCTTATAATGAAACGCCCTGTATGGTATTACTCAGGCACAGTTTCTGACACTGTAAAAGAAGGAATAAGCACATTCGGAAACCCTGCAGTATGGTGGATTGGTATAGTGGCATTTATATATACGGTATATCTTTCTATAGTTAAAAAAGACAGAGTTTCGTTGTTTCTTGTTATTTCGTATCTTGCACAATTAGTGTCGTGGATCCCCATAACAAGAACAACGTATATATATCACTACTTCCCATCCGTACCATTTGTGGTAATGATGATTGGTTATTCTTTCTTTAGCTTGTACAATAACACAAGCTCAGTAAAATCGAAGATTAACTATAAAATTTCATCATTTGCATATGTCGGCATAGTCATTGCATTGTTTGTAATGTTTTACCCTGTATTATCAGGTCAGCCCTGCAGTGTTGACTACGTTCATACATTTTTAAGATGGTTTGAGTCATGGTATTTAATTTAAATGAAAGGAATATAAAATTATGAGAACAATAAAAGCAGAAGAAATAACAAAAAAGGTGCGCGATATGTGCATACAGGCAACATGCCACATCACACCCGATATAAAAAGCGCACTCGAAAACAGTCTTAAGAGCGAGAAATCAGACGTTTCCAGAGGTGTTATAGAAAATCTATTAAAAAACGCTGAGATTGCACACAAAAAGGAAGTTCCTATATGTCAGGATACAGGAATGGCAGTGTTCTTTGTCGAAATCGGAAACGAAGTTACTATCGAGGGTGATACAATAACAGAGGCAATTAACAAAGGTGTTTCACAAGGCTATACAGAAGGATATTTAAGAAAGTCAGTTGTAGCAGACCCGCTTGATAGAATAAACACAAAGGATAATACACCTGCAGTTATACACTATGATTTTGTTAAGGGTGATAAGGTTAAAATAACCTTTGCACCAAAGGGTTTTGGCAGTGAAAATAAGAGTGCACTTAAAATGTTAAACCCGTCTGATGGTCTTGACGGAGTAGTCGACTTTGTAATAGATACAGTGAGAAAAGCAGGTGCTAACCCTTGTCCGCCAATGGTTATAGGTGTCGGAATAGGCGGAACAATGGATAAGTGTGCCGTACTCGCAAAAAAAGCTCTAACAAGAGAGGTAGACTCACAAAACGAAAAACCATTCTATGCAGAGCTTGAAAAAACACTCTTAGAGAAAATAAATAAGCTTGGCATTGGTCCTCAGGGAATGGGCGGTACAACAACTGCTTTAGGTGTAAATATAGAAGTATATCCCACACATATTGCAGGCTTACCTGTTGCAGTTAATGTAAATTGCCACGCAACACGACACGCAGTTGAAGTAATATAACCAACAAAAAACTTCCCCTATGGGAAGTTTTTTTGTTATCTTATAAAATTCGTTCTGTGTTCCTTTGGGTTTTGTGGTATTTCTATACCATTTTTCCTACCCGACTCAATACATTTTAAAAGCCATACCATATTCCGCGCACCGTTTTTCATAGTTTGCATACCCTCTAAGTCTTGCTTTACTTCTTCGGGTGTGTTACCATGAACAACATTCCAGTATGTTGATGAAACAACGGGCATTTGATTAAATGAGCAATGCTTTAGTATTGTATCAAGCGAGGCTGTTGTACCTGCACGTCTTGCAGAGGCTATTGCCATTGCAGGCTTATGTGCAAAGTGCTTTGAGCCTGAATAGAACGCACGGTCAAGCAAGGAGAGTATTCTTCCGCTTGGATGTGCATAGTAAACGGGTGTACCAAATACAAATGCATCAGATTCTTTTGCTTTTTGTACAACCTCGTTTACAATATCATCATCAAATGTACATTTTCCAAGTGTGGCACATGCTTTACAACCAATACAATCACGAATAGGGTCTGCACCAAGATTTACTATTTCGTACTCTATTCCCTCTTCCTTAAACACTGTGCACATTTCATTTAAAGCTGTATATGTACAACCATTTCTTGCACTTCCGTTTATGAGTAATACTTTCATAATAAAACTCCTTTTTTAATATTCTTTTACAAGCTTAGCTCTTACATATCCCCTGTCTGTATCAGTTGATTCTATATAGAAGCCTCTTCCATAATAGAATCTGATAAGGTCTTTTATTTTTGAGCCTGTATGTAAGTATATTCTCTTAACACCCTTTTTAATCATAATTTTATCTACAAGATTCATTATCGACTTGCCTATTCCGTTATTCTGATTTGAGGTACGTACTCCAAACCTTGTAAGATAAGCAGTATTATCGGGCAGAATTTCGACACGTACGCTACCGACATACTGTCCGTCATCGAGTGCAACAAGTACAATTTTTGTGTTAATATCCTGCTTTACATCACTGTATGTTTCTTTTAAGGCATCAAGTTCTTCTACACCCGACATTTCTTTGTATTTTAAAAATGCCTCACGTGTCATATCCATTATTTCGGGTATATCATCATAATTTGCAAGACGGATTTGAAAGAGTGATTCGTAATCTACTACCATTATACATCACCTTTAACCCATAAGTGTTGCCATTACAGCTTTTTGTGCATGAAGTCTGTTTTCTGCCTCATCAAATATAACACTATGAGGTCCGTCTATGATTTCCTCAGTTACCTCAAAACCTCTGTATGCAGGTAAGCAATGCATAAATATTGCATCACCATCTGCATATTTCCATAGCTTTTCGTTTACCTGATAATCACCAAATACTTTTACCTTCTCTGCCTTTTCACTTTCCTGACCCATAGATACCCATGTATCTGTATAAACAACATCGGCATTTTTTATAGCCTCTATTGGGTCTTGTGTTATTATTAAGTTCTTACCGCTCTTTTTAAAGTCTGCCTTTGCATTTTCTACGACCTCGCCATCGCACTGATATTTTTCGGGTGTTGCAATAGCACAGTCAAGACCCGCCTTAGCACAACCATACATTATTGAATGCGCCATATTATTGCCATCGCCTATGTATGCAAATTTCAAACCCTCTAATCTACCCTTATGCTCGTATGTAGTCATAAGGTCTGCAAGCACCTGACATGGGTGCAGCAGGTCTGTAAGTGCGTTTATTACAGGAATTGACGCCTCCTCGGCAAGCTCTATAACGTCAGAATGTGCATATGTTCTTATCATAATACCATCAAGATATCGTTCTAAAACTTTTGCAGTATCGTGAATTGTTTCACCTCTGCCAAGCTGAATATCATTTGAAGATAAAAACAGAGGATATCCGCCAAGCTGCGTCATACCAACCTCAAAAGAAACTCTTGTTCTTGTTGATGATTTTGTAAAAATCATACCAAGTGTTTTGCCTTTTAGTATTGGATGTGGTATATTATTTTTTTGCTCATTTTTAAGCTTTATTCCAAGTTCAAGTAAATTTTTAATTTCATCAGATGTTAAATCGTGTAAGCTGATTAAGTCTTTCATATTAGTCTTTCCTTTCTTATATATGTTTTTTAATTGCAGTTGTAAGTGTACTTACAAATAAGTTTGCGTCATTTTTAGTAATTATTAAAGGCGGTGCAATTCTTATTGTGTTGCCTCCGCAAAGACTTGTTAAAAATCCGTTATCGAACAGTTCGTTAAATACATCTTTTGCAATTTCTTGTTTTAATTCTACGCCAATAAGTAATCCCGCAACACGTACATCAACTACAAGCTCGTTATATTTTTCCTTTAGTTCGCCAAGCTTTTCTTTAAAATGCTCGCCCACATTTTTGGCATTTTCAATAAGCTTTTCTTCTTTTATAATATCAAGCACTGCCAAGCCTGCCGCAGTAGCAAATGGATTTCCGCCAAATGTTGTACCATGGTCGCCCGGAGAGAATGCTTTTGCTATTTCCTCCTTTGCGCATACTGCGCCTATTGGAATACCATTTCCGAGTGCTTTGGCACATGTAAAGATATCAGGCTCAACTCCATACATCTGGTGTGCAAACATATGTCCTGTTCTGCCTATACCTGTTTGTACTTCGTCAAATATAAGTATTATTCCTCTTTTTGTACAAAGCTCTCTTAGCTCTTTAACATACTCTACTGACATTGGTCTTACACCGCTTTCGCCCTGTATAAGCTCAATCATAATTGCTGCAGTCTTTGGTGTTATTGCATCTTTTATTGCATTTATGTTATTTGGCTCAACCTGTTTTATACCAGGTAGCAACGGATAGTATGGTTTTTGATACTTTTCCTGACCCGTTGCTGCAACAGTCGCAAGCGTTCTGCCATGGAAGGATTTATCAAGTGTTATTATTTCATACTTTTCTAAATACTTTTTATAAAAATATATTTTAGCTAACTTCATTGCGCCTTCATTTGCCTCAGCGCCGCTGTTTGCAAAGAATGCTCTGTCGGCACAACTGTTCTCTACAAGCTTTTGTGCAAGCTTTGATTGATTTTCTATATAATACAGACTTGATGTATGAATTAACTTATCAAGCTGATTTTTTAGTGCTTCTATAAATTTAGGGTGAGAATGCCCTAAAGCATTTACTGCAATTCCGCCTAAGAAGTCGTAATATTCCTTACCCTCGTTTGATATTAACCTCATACCCGCGCCATGTTCAAACGATACATTTAAACGCTCCCCAAAGGTATTCATATAATATTGTTTATCTAATTCTCTTATTTTATCTGTTGTCATAAAATATTACCCCCGCTAAAATATACTATTATTATAAACCTTTTTGCATAAAAATGCAAGTCTTTTTCCAAAATAATTTATAATTTTAGAAAAAGACTATAATTTTATGAATATTTTTGCATTTTTATGAATATTATTCACTCTGTGAAAGTTTTGCCGCCTGGTCTGCAGTTATAAGAGCATCTATAAGCTCATCCATATTTCCGTCCAAAACCTGCTCAAGCTTATATAGTGTAAGGTTAATTCTGTGGTCGGTAACTCTGCCCTGAGGAAAGTTATATGTTCGTATTCTTTCACTTCTGTCCCCTGAGCCTACCTGCATTTTTCTCTCATCAGCAATTTCTTTATGTCTTTGCGCTTCCATTTCGTCATAAATTCTCGACCTTAGGATTTTCATTGCCTTATCCTTGTTTTTGTGTTGGGATTTTTCGTCCTGACACGAAACAACAATACCCGTAGGAAGATGTGTTATACGTACCGCCGAGTCGGTTGTGTTTACACACTGTCCACCGGGACCGCCTGCACGGAAAACATCTATTCTTAAATCATTCTGATTTATTTCAACTTCGACCTCTTCTACTTCAGGTAATACTGCAACAGTTACCGCAGAGGTATGAATACGTCCGCCGCTTTCTGTTTCGGGTACACGTTGTACTCTATGCACTCCGCTTTCAAACTTGAATTTTGAGTATGCACCCTGACCTTCTATTGAGAATGATATTTCCTTATAGCCGCCAATATCGGTGGGGTTTGAGTTTAGAATATCGAGCTTCCAGCGCTTTGTTTCGGCATACATCGAGTACATTCTCATTAAATCTGCCGCAAAGAGTGCTGCCTCATCGCCGCCTGTACCGCCTCTTATTTCCACAATAACGTTCTTTTCGTCATTAGGGTCTTTTGGAAGAAGAAGAATTTTTAGTTCCTCAGAAACTACCTTTATTTTTTCTTCCGCCTCGCTAAGCTCTTGCTTTATCATTTCCTCGAATTCTTTTTCCTGACCCATTTCGAGCATTTCTTTGTCATCGGCAATAGTTTTTTTAGCCTCTTTATATTCTTTATATTTATTTACTATAGGTGTAAGGTCGGAGTGTTCTTTACAAAATTTACGCCACGAGTCCTGGTCTGCTATTACTTCGGGGTCGCTTATTTTTTCCGAAACGAATGCAAATCTCTCCTCTAATGCTTCTAATTTATCAAACATTTATTTTTCCTCTTTCTTAAAAATCGCTATATTATATTTTATTATAAATTGCGCCTTATGTCAATAAGCAAGCGAACTTTTTATCAGATATTTCTTGATTATTGCCAAAAGCTATGATATAATTTGGGTGGTGATGATAATGAGATTGGATAAATATCTTGCAAATTGCGGAAAAGGCACAAGAAATGATGTAAAAAAGCTCATAAAAAGCGGTGTTGTAACCATAAATGGTACCATTGTAAAAAAGAGCGATGAAAATGTAAAAGACACCGATACTGTATCGGTAAACGGTAAGGAAATAAAATATCGCGAATTTGTATATTTAATGCTTAATAAACCACAAGGATATGTAAGCGCAACAGAGGACAGAGAACATAAAACTGTTCTTGATTTGATTGACGAGAATTATGCGCATTTTAACCTCTTCCCTGTTGGGAGACTTGATATTGATACGGAAGGGTTACTTCTTTTAACAAATGACGGTGCATTTGCACATTCCGTTACTTCTCCCAAAAAGGAAGTATACAAAACATACTTTGCTATTCTTGATAAAGAGGCTCAGCAAGAGGATATTGACACATTCAGAGATGGCATGGAATTTAAAGATTTTATAGCAAAAAGTGCAATTTTAGAAATTTTGGATAATCCATGTGAGGTTATTATTAAGATATATGAGGGTAAATTCCATCAGGTAAAGCGAATGTGCGAGCGTGTGGGTAAAACAGTTACGTATTTAAAACGTGTCGCAATAGGAAATTTAGCGCTTGATGATAACCTTGAGGTTGGAAAATACAGAGAACTTAGTGATGACGAGCGGAATATGATATTGGGATGAATTGCGGGAGGGCACAGAGACCCTCCCCTACAATGCGGTTTGTCGGAAACCGCCAAACCCTACAATTAAACAAGCAACAAAAAAGGCAGGTAAAAATGCGTAGAACGGACAAACCGAACCAAACCACTGGTTTGGGTTACCCGAAGTCGTACAATAGTACGTCGAGTGGTGAGGTTTGTTCGTAGTATGCA
>JAZNPJ010000145.1:0-5402 GCA_045589635.1 Clostridia bacterium | reverse complement strand
CAAAAAACGCAGAAGTGAAGATGTATATGCCCCGGGTAATAAATCAGGAAAACGTCCTGACCGTGCTACAATAGTATATTGCAACCGTATAAAGGAATGTTTTAAGGATACTCCTATTATAATAGGCGGTGTTGAGGCAAGCCTTAGAAGATTTTCTCATTATGATTATTGGGACGATAAGGTAAGACGCTCAATACTGTTTGATTCAAAAGCAGATTTACTCATATACGGAATGGGCGAAAAACAGATTGTTACAATAGCTAACAGATTAAATGATGGCGAAGATATATCACAGATTACAGATGTTCCGGGCACATGTTATATATCAAAAGAATATCGTGATGGTGATATAATTATACCAAGCTATGAGGAATGTCAGGAAGATAAAAAAGCATATGCAAATTCATGCAGAATGCAGTATTTTGAACAAAACCCGTATACTGGTAAAGCAATGGCCCAAAAACACGGAGACAGGTTTCTTATTCAAAACAGACCCATGGAGCCTCTCAGCACGCAAGAGCTTGATGAGGTATATAGTCTTCCATATACTAAAAACTATCACTATACCTACGAAAAAGATGGCGGCATAGAGGCAATAAAGGAAGTTAAATTTTCGCTTAGTGCAAACAGAGGTTGTTTTGGCGGTTGTAATTTTTGTGCATTATCTTTTCATCAGGGAAGAATTGTAACCTCCAGGAGTGATGACTCCCTGATTGCTGAAGCAAAGGAAATGACAAAGGATAAGGATTTTAAAGGCTATATTCATGATGTGGGCGGACCTACTGCAAACTTCAGGGGCCCTGCATGCAAAAAACAACTTAAAACAGGCGCGTGCAAGGATAAGCAGTGCTTATTTCCTCAACCATGTAAAAATATGGATATAAGCCATAAATCGTATCTTGAACTCTTAAGAAAGCTAAGAACTATAAAAGGTGTAAAAAAGGTGTTTATACGTTCGGGAATACGTTTTGACTATCTTATAAATGATAAAGATGATACATTCTTTTACGAGCTTTGTGAGCATCATATAAGTGGTCAGCTAAAGGTTGCACCCGAACATATAAGTGATAATGTTTTAAAGTGTATGGGGAAACCGCAAAATAGCGTTTTTAACAAGTTTTCCGAAAAATTTTATAAGATAAATAATAAGCTTGGTAAAAAACAATATCTTGTACCATATCTAATGTCATCGCATCCCGGTAGTACACTAAGAGATGCAATAAATTTAGCACTGTATTTAAAAGAAAATAATATAAATCCTCAGCAGGTGCAGGATTTTTATCCAACACCCGGTACAATCTCTACTTGTATGTTCTATACAGGAATAGACCCAATTACAATGAAGAGTGTATATGTACCCAAATCGCCAAAGGAAAAGGCAATGCAACGTGCGCTTTTGCAATATAGGAACCCCGAAAATTATACTCTCGTATATGAGGCATTAAAGAAAGCAGGCAGAGAGGATTTAATTGGTTTTAGTAACAGATGCCTTATACGTCCGCCAAAAGGCGATATACTGAATGAAAACACATTAAGGAGGAATAATAAAAATGACAAAACTGCTTTTAGGAAAGGAAATTTCGAAAAGAATAAAAACGGAAATAGCCGAGGAAGTAAAAACGTTGAAAGGGGAGGGAATAAACCCGGGCCTCGCAGTAATAATCGTGGGAGATGACCCTGCATCGAGAGTGTATGTAAATAATAAAAAGAAAGCATGCGAGGAATGCGGAATATATTCTGAGGAATATGCCCTTAGTGCACAAACAACACAAGAGGAACTACTAAACCTTATTGATACACTGAATAAAAAAAGTGATATTTCGGGAATTCTTGTTCAACTTCCTGTTCCAAAACACATTGACGAAGAAACTATTATAAATGCAATAGACCCCAAAAAAGACGTTGATGCATTTCATCCCGTAAATGTGGGTAAAATTATGGTAGGTAACTATGATTTTGTGCCATGTACACCGGCAGGTGTTATGGAGTTGATAAGAGAAAGCGGTGTTGAAGTTAGCGGAAAAGAATGTGTTGTTGTAGGCAGAAGCAATATAGTTGGTAAGCCTCAGGCAATGCTTTTATTACACCAAAACGGAACAGTAACTATATGCCATTCAAGAACTAAGGATTTGGCACAAAAAACAAAAAATGCAGATATACTTGTTGCGGCAGTAGGAATTCCTAATTTTATTAAAGGAGATATGATAAAAGAAGGAGCAGTTGTAATAGATGTTGGAATAAACAGAATGGAAGATAAAACACTTTGCGGTGATGTAGATTTTGAGAGTGCCAAAAATATTGCAGGTGCAATTACTCCTGTGCCCGGCGGTGTAGGACCTATGACTATCGCAATGCTTATGAAAAACACCGTAAAAGCGGCAAGAGTTAATAAAACAAAATAATTTCAAATATTCATAAAAGGGACAGTAAATATGGACATTCAAATTTTAATTTTGCAGATGATTCAACTATTTTTGGTGATTATAATAGGATATATTATATATAAGCTGAAACTTGTTGACGACAATTTTACAAGCAAATTCTCAAGACTGATATTAGACGTAACAATGCCATGTATGGTTTTAGGCTCTGTTCTTAAATTAGAGGAGAGTCAGGCATTAAGCAATGTACTTACTGCATTGTTTGTTGCCATAGTAATGTTTTTTGTTATTTTACCTATAATTGGTTGGATTCTTGCAAAAATTTTGTTTGTGAAAAAAAATCAAGTTAGTATGTATGTTTTTATGAATTCGTTCTCCAATGTTGGATTTATGGGTTTTCCTATAATAAATTCGTTATGTGGTAGTACAGGATTATTTTATGCAGCGATATTTAATCTTATTTTTAACTTAAGCATTTATACCTTGGGTGTCTGGCTTATTAGTAGAAATAATTCAGAAAAAACATCCTTTAATATAAAACAATTACTATCTCCGGGAGTGATTTTGTCGTCGCTTGCTCTTGTTATATATTTTGCAAAACTTGATTTTCCTGTAATTATTGACGATACTGTATCATTAGTTGGTTCAATCACATCACCATCGGCAATGATTTTAATAGGTTGTTCACTTGCGAGAATAAACCTTAAGAATATATTTAATGATTGGCGCTTGTACGTATGGACATTGATAAAGCAAGTTGCATTACCCTTACTATTATGGATACCATTCAATTTGGTAATTAAAAATGAATTAGTTTTGTATGTAACGTATATCTTATTTTCAATGCCTGTTGCAAATTCCGCAGTATTGTTTGCAACAAGCTATAATGGTGATGAAGAACTTGCGGCAAAAACAGTTTTTATTACAACGCTGTTTTCTCTTGTTACAGTACCTGTATGCGTGTTGCTGGTTACTTAAAAATCAGCTAATGCTGTTGTATAAAAGAATGTGTTATAGTTGCACATATAAAATTAAGGAGGATTTATATGATTTATTTATCAAATCAGGCAGAGGCGGATGGCATTTTAAACGTTGCAAAGGCAATGTGTGTATCTGCAAGAACTGCACCAAAAACAAAAGGTATTGACTACATAAAAACTGCCATCTTAACAGGCGAAGACAAAGAAAAGCTTGCAGATAAGATGGACGAAGTGTCAGATAAAATAGGATTTAAATTCTTTAAACGTGATGCAAACAACGTTCGAGTAAGCGAGGCTGTCGTTTTGATTGGTATATCAAATCATACACGCGGACTTAATGAAGGGTGTCAATATTGTGGTTTTAAAAATTGCACAGAGTGTGAAGAAAAAGGCGGAAACTGTGCATATACAACATTAGACTTGGGTATTGCTATTGGCTCTGCAGTAAGTATAGCTGCAGATAACCGTATAGATAACAGAGTAATGTTCTCTGCAGGCCGTGCAGCACTTGAAATGGATATATTTGATGATGATATATGTAACATCATAGCCATTCCTTTGAGTGCAGCAGGTAAATCACCATATTTTGACAGAAAAAGCTAACTGATTAAATCAGTTAGCTTTTTTATTTTTGCCTGTTAAATAGTCTATAAATACATTGGGCTGAACATTGTAACAATACACGCAAAATGTTATACCATCACCATTATCATCTACAGAATATGCTTCAAGGAGAACTCCGTCGGCAACAAGATTGTTCCCTGCAAAGACCGGAGTTGCACGATATAAGACATTATTATTTGTATCATCCACATAATCATCAACCATATTTTCGAAAGGTAACATTCCCTCGACATTAAGATATCGTGTGCCTGTAATCAGATTACGTTTATTTGCATTTTCGCCCGTAAGCTGAAATCCTATTAAATGGCATCTGTTATATACATAGCCACCGTCTACAAAGTCGTATTTTTCATTTTCCCAGCCTGTAGGAATAACAGAGCTTATGCTTTTGCGTTTTTCAGTTGGCATTATATCTTTGCCAACTGATGCAAAAGCAACATCACAACGTCCAAATTCATCAAGATTAGCATAGAATTCAAAGGAGCCGTCTATAATTTCATAATCCTTAAAATACGGTTTGTTATTATTTATTACAACATAGGGACTTCCGCTATACTCAGGAATTTCTTTCTTTAACCTTTTGTATTCATAATCATCAAAACCGTTGCTGATTATGGAAATTGTACGTGTATTATCATCCCATGCAACACCCAGGTTAAACCCTTCTGCAATATACCTGATAGGGAGCATTGTACGTCCGTTTATAATTTTTGGTGCAACGTCGAGTGATGAACGCTTGTTATTTAAATATGCATTTGTACTGTCAATACTAAGTTTTATTGTATCATCATCAAACTTAAGTGTAACAGTTTGAGTATCAGCGTTCCAATCAACACCTCCGCCGAATGATTCTATAATTGCACGTATAGGCACAAGTGTTCTTGAATTGTTAATAATTGGTGTTGTATTGCGACCTTTGTCAATTTCCGTTTTTTGACCGTTAACCCTCATTATAGGGTTATTTATTTGCATACAGACGACAATATCAGAGTCATATGTATTTTGGGTATAAACGCAGCCTGGCAGCAGAACACTGAATATCACAACAACAATTAGTAGCTTATTTAGATTTTTCATAGTCATTCATCCTTGTTATATATTTATTGATATTATATCATAAAATAATAGATTCTGCAATAAAAAAGCAGAGTGTTTTTTATTTAACTGGCAGATTGTCTTTTCTCTATCTTTCTCCAATTTATGTAACCGTATATATCATTTATATAAAAAGCAATAAAGCACGATACTACCGAAATATACTGAGTATCCTCAATACTTGCCATACACCATAATACAATTAATACAATATCATTTAAAGAGTATGCTATTGCAAAGTATGGACTTCTCCTGAACGTCAGATACATCGCCACAAAACTTGTTGTTATTGAAATTGTACTTGGAATTATGTTTGGCGTAT
>JAZNPJ010000144.1:0-7203 GCA_045589635.1 Clostridia bacterium | reverse complement strand
CATGGTCGAGTACATTAAGATTATACAGACGTGCAGTATCCATGCTTGCTATTGCTGCAACAGTCTTATCATTTGTTTCAAAAACATACTTTCCTGCCACTGCAGTATTGGTTGCCTCAATTACATTCAGGCCATGCTCATGTATATACTCTCCGCATTGACTTAATGCCTGAGGATGACTTATAACTGTTTTGATATCCGACAGGCTCGCACCCTCAACACCCAACAAATTCTGAATTATCTCTAATTTATAGACTCCGTTAACATATAATGAACCCGAAAACATAAGGTCTATAACACCGCCTACTTCACCTGCGTAGCTATTTTCTATAGGAAGTACCGCAACATCGCATTTACCGTTCTCGACATCTCTGTAGGCTGCTTTAAAATCCCTTTCGGATATTTTTTGTCCGTCGGGGAAAATTCTATTCGCTGCAATCTGTGCAAATGCACCCTCTACACGGCTATATGCAATTTTTAAGCCTTGCTGTAATCTGTACTGATAGTTTTTAGAAAGCTCCATAACATTTTTAATAAAATCAACATAGTAGTCGCAAATTGCTCCATCTTCTATGTATTTTACATTTTTAGCTATTACATCTTGTTCTCTATCCTTATCATATATAGGCAGTCCGTGCTTCTTTTTGTGTTCAAAAACCACTTCGACTGCTTTCATTCTCTCATAAAAAAGCTTTGCCATTTCCTTATCCACACTGTTTATTTTTTTTCTTGCATCCTCTAATAAACTCATAATGCACCTCCGTAAATAATAAAACAAAAAACTTCACCTGTAATATTACAAGTGAAGTCAAACTTTCCAAACTAAAAGAAGATTTATATACCCAAACTTACTTCACAAGTAACATTTTCATACCAAAACAAGCATAGCTAAAGTAAAACGCTACGCTAAAATAATACAAAAATGACTTTACACTTGCAAAAGCTTTAAGCATATATATTTCTTCCTTTCATAAAATCTTCTATTATTTTACACCTTATTTATATTTTTGTCAAGAGTTTTTTTAATTTATTTAAAATATATCTTGACTAAATGTAATATAAATATTATAATTGTATAGTATGGATTTATTTGGAATTTTTTTTAAAAGCAAGGAGTAATAACGCGAAAGTTCCTTTCCCGCTATTGCCTCCGGCGGATTTGATTGCCATACCGATAAGAGAAATTTTATTACTATTTATGCTGACGTATGGCGGCGGAATGGAGATTTTTATGGTATATAACAACATACTTGAGGCGATTGGTAACACCCCGCTTGTCAGACTTAACAATATGACTGATGAAGATGACGCTCAAATTCTTGTTAAGTTTGAAGCGGTTAATATTGGCGGTTCTATAAAAACAAGAACTGCATATAATATGTTAAAAATTGCAGAAGAAAAAGGGTTAATAAACAAAGATAGTATAATAGTTGAGCCTACAAGCGGAAATCAGGGTATTGGTCTTGCGCTTGTAAGTGCAGTTAAGGGTTATAGGGCTATTATAATTATGCCAGACTCTGTTAGCCACGAGCGTAAAAAAATTGTTGAACACTACGGTGCAGAGGTTATTTTGATACATGATGACGGTGATATTGGTGAATGTATTAAAAAATGTACCGAAACTGCACTTAAAATGGCACAGGAGAATAAAAAAGTATATGTACCGCAACAATTTGAAAATATTGCAAATATAATGGCACACAAAGAGCATACTGCACTTGAAATTCTAGAGCAGGCGGATTGTACTATAGACGGTTTTTGCGCAGGCATAGGCACAGGCGGAACAATTACGGGTATCGGTGAAGTTTTAAAAGAACACAACCCAAATATGACAATTTGGGCGGTCGAGCCTGAAAATGCCGCAATTCTTGCAGGCGGAAACATTGGCACTCATCTGCAAATGGGTATTGGCGATGGTATTATACCTAAAATATTAAATTGCGACATATACAGTGATATATGTATTATATCAGATTATGAAGCAATACACACCTCTAAGCTTCTTGCAAGAAAAGAGGGGCTTATGTGCGGAATATCAGGTGGAACAAATGTTGCTGCAGCAATTAAGATGGCTAAAATACTTGGTAAAGGAAAAACTGTTGTAACGGTTCTTCCCGATACTGCAGAGAGATATTTCTCCACACCATTATTTGAAGATTAGTTTTTACATAAAAAAGCTTCTGTTGATTACAACAGAAGCTTTTTTTATATATTTTCTATCTCGTGTATTTTATTTATTCTGTCTATGTGTCTGCCACCCTCAAATTCTGCGCTAAGCCACGCATCGACAATCGTAAATGCCAATTCTCTGCCTAAAACTCTTCCGCCAAGACAAATAATATTTGCATTATTATGTACCTTTGACATTTTCGCACTGAAAGGATCTGAGCAAAGCGCCGCTCTTATTCCCTTAAATTTATTTGCTGCAATGGATATACCTATACCTGTGCCGCAAATCAGTATCCCCTTTTCGCACTCACCATCAAGCACGGACTGGCATACAGGTTTTGCACAATCAGGATAATCTATACTTGCCTCGCTATATGTACCAAAATCCTTAACTTCAATGCCTTTTCCTTTTAAGTATTCTATTACATATTTTTTTAATTCAAAACCACCATGGTCGCTTCCTATTGCAATCATTTATATGTCCCCCTTATTTTGCTTTTCTTCGTATTCGCGTTCTGCCTGAGATTTTTTTAGGTATACAGGCTGCAATGTTAAATACGTATCTGCTTCGCCTTTTTTTGCTTTTTCTATTGCCAGCATCGCCACCGACGACGCGCGTGTCTGGCACAATGCACCCGGTGCAAAAAACGCTCTTTCACCCAAGCGCTCCTTTATATAATCATGGTATACTTCCACACCGTCTCCCGTGAACATTACATCAAGTAATTCTCCGCAATCGTTAATACACTCATCAATGGTCATTGCTTCTATATCACTTAATGCACGAAACTCATCATCCCATATGTATGATGCAGTATATACACTGTTTCGCCTTGCATCCATTATAGGAATAATTATATGCTCACAACAAGGTATTGAGTATGCAAGTGCCTCAAGGGTACTTACACCTACCACCGGCTTATTTGTACTGTGCGCAAGTGCCTTTATTGCCGCAACACCTATTCTTAGTCCCGTAAATGAACCCGGTCCGTTTGCCACTGCAAATAAATCTATATCCTTTATTGTGAGTGATAAGTCTTTTAAAAGACTTTCCATAAGTCCCATTATAAGCTGTGAGTGTTTTTTCTTGTTATTTATTGTGTACTCACCCAGAAGTCTATTATCCTCAACAACTGCAACTGAGGCTGCATTTGTTGCGGTATCTATTGCAAGAACTCTCATTTAATCCTCCACTGCGCCGGGATAATTTATAGTTATTTTTCTATATCCCTCTCCCCTGGAATAATCTGTGTTAATTGTAACGGTATATCTTCTTTTTGGAAGAATATCCTCAATAAGCTGTGCCCACTCAATAACACAAATTCCATCACCGTCTATATATTCCTCATAGCCTATCTCAAACATTTCATCACTATCCGAAATGCGGTATACATCAAAATGATACAAATCAACATCACCGTGATACTCATTTACAATAGTAAACGTAGGACTTGTTATATAATCCGCTATTCCAAAAGCATGTGCCATTTGACGCACAAACTCGGTTTTGCCTGCACCTAAATCCCCGTACATGCAAACCACATCACCCTTTTTAAGATTATTTGCAAAATCAATGGCAACTTTTTTTGTTTCTTCTATGTTATTAACTTCAAAAACCATATTCTTAGAATAGTCCCGATATTGTTCCATTATTGCAAATATCTATTCTATCAGCTGCAGGCACAGCAGGAAGCCCGGGCATTACCATTATATCTCCTACTTCTGCAACAATAAATCCTGCACCATTGGAAATTCTTACATCAGCAACATTGATTGTAAAATCCTTTGGTCTTCCTACAAGTGATGGATTATCAGAAAGAGAATACTGTGTTTTCGCTATACATACAGGCTTTTTGTCAAGACCTAATTCTTCGAGCTTTTGTATTTGCTTTTTAGCCTTATTTGAGTATTCGACACCCTTACCGCCATATATTTTTGTAACAATCTTTTTGATTTTTTCGTCGATTGTTTCATTTACATCATAAACAGGATTATATCCCCTATTTCCTTTTTCAATAGCAGCTAATACCTTATTTGCAAGCTCAATTCCGCCATCTCCGCCTTTTGCAAAGACTTCGCTAAGGGCACACTGTGCACCACATTCATTACACATTTTAATAACTTCATCAAGTTCTTGTTGTGTATCTGTATCAAATCTGTTAATTGCTACAACAACAGGCGAACCAAATGAGAGCATATTTTCTATATGCTTTTGAAGATTTGCAAAACCACTCTTTAGTGCCGCAACATTTTCTTCCTTAAGGTCTGCTTTTTTTACGCCGCCATTATATTTTAGTGCTCTTATTGTTGCAACAACAACTATTGCATCAGGATTTATACCCGCAAAGCGGCATTTAATATCCATAAACTTTTCAGCACCAAGGTCTGCACCAAAACCCGCCTCTGTTATAGCATAATCTGATAAACCCATTGCAAGCTTTGTAGCAACAACACTGTTACAACCATGTGCAATATTTGCAAACGGGCCTCCATGAATGAAACATGGTGTATGCTCAAGTGTTTGCACTAAATTCGGTTTTATTGCATCCTTCATAAGAGCAGCCATAGCACCTTGTGCATTAAGGTCCTTTGCATAAACAGGCATACCATCTCTGTTATATGCAACAATTATCTCGCCAAAACGATTTTTTAAATCCTCCAAATCGCTGGCAAGACACAAAATTGCCATTATTTCTGATGCAACAGTTATCATAAATCCGTCTTCTCGCGGAACACCGTTCATATTTGAGTCAAGTCCCACAACAACTTGTCTTAGTCCTCTGTCATTCATATCAAGAACACGTTTCCACACAATGTTATTTACATCAATGTCAAGCTTGTTTCCCTGATGAATATGATTGTCAATAATTGCACTCAAAAGATTGTTTGCCGCAGTGATTGCATGCATATCACCCGTAAAATGTAAGTTTATGTCCTCCATTGGAACAACCTGTGCATATCCTCCACCTGCTGCACCGCCTTTTACTCCCATAACAGGGCCAAGTGATGGTTCTCTTAATGCAAGAACACATTTTTTACCAAGCTTTGTAAGTGCATCACCCAAGCCTATAGTTGTTGTTGTTTTACCCTCACCCGCCGGAGTTGGATTTATAGCAGTAACAAGAACAAGCTTTCCTTTTTTGTTTTTATTTATTCTGTCCACTGCCTCATAACTAAGCTTAGCTTTATATTTACCATAAAATTCAAGCTCGTCCTCTTTAATTCCAACAGCGTCTGCTACGTCTTTTATATGATTCATAGCTGCGTTTTGGGCAATTTCAATATCAGATAACATATTTTTATTCCTCTCATTTAAATGCCAAAATAGAGCCGAATACAATCCGGCTCTGAAGCATTCTAATTTTTAGATGTATCAGTTGTTTGAAAAATAACCTCTGTCTTCTTTTACCTTTCTTAAAAGTAAATCAAGACGGTGTTCAAGGTCATTTAGTACATCATCAACATATTGGTCAGTATCGGTTCTGATTTCCATAGCATTTTGTTGTGCTTCGTTAACAAGCTCGTTTGCCTGTTCATATGCACACTTTGTAATTTCATGCTCGTTTATAAGTTGTGCCTGTGTTTCCTCAGCATTCTTTTGAATTGTTTCAGCACGGTTTTCAGCCTCGGTAAGGATTCTTTGTCTTTCTTCCTTAACCCACTTTGCTTCCTTTAATTCATCAGGATACACAAGTCTGATTTCCTGTAAGAAATCTAGTAACTCATCTTTATCAACCATAACCTTTCCTGTAAGAGGAACTGAAGAAGCCTTTTCTATAGTCTCCTCCATCATGTCGATAATTTCCATGATATCCATGTCCATACTTCAAACTTCCTTTCTCATTTATTGTATAATTTTTCTTTTATTTTCTTCTCAATCTCAGGGGAAACCAGTCCCGCAAGATTTCCGTTGAAGCCAGCCAATTCCTTGACCATACTGGAACTGATATACGAATATTTGGAATCCGTCATCATAAATATGGTCTCGACCTCTGTATCAAGTGCTTTATTAAGCAATGCCATTTGAAATTCATATTCAAAATCGGCAACTGTACGAAGTCCCTTTACAATAACTGACGCACCGTTTCTTCTTGCAAATTCAACCAATAAACCATCAAATGACAATACCTCAACATTATCAATATCCTTTGTTTCGCCAATTATCATCTGCACTCGTTCTTGCGGAGTAAACAACGATTTTTTACTTGAGTTGTTTAACACTCCCACAATGACTTTATCATATATCTTACTTGCTCTTTTTATTATGTCCATATGACCATTGGTTATAGGGTCAAAACTTCCGGGATACACCGCAATTTTCATTTGCATCACCTCAGTGCACTATTGTTTTAACAAATACCATATATTGTAATATACGTTCTTCCGTATTTCTTCTGTTTTAAAATATTAAGCCCCTCTTGTTCGAAATGAAAGTCCGTAAAATCACTTTCCAAAACAATAATACCGTCCTTACTAAGTATATTATTCAACAGAATTTCTTCTAAAGATTTTTTTATAAAATCTCTATTGTAAGGCGGGTCAATAAATATTAAATCAAATTTCTCATCCAAGCTTTTAATATAGTCAAAGCACGAAATATTTTTTATAAGGCACTTATCCTCATACCTTAAAGCCTTGCAGTTCTTTTTTATAAGCTCAATGGATTTTGCATCAATATCTGTACAGACTGCATTTCTTGCACCTCTTGAGAGTGCCTCGAAGGTTAATGCACCGCTTCCGCAAAACATATCCAATACATTTGAATCTTTAACATAATCCTGTATAAGATTAAACATGGACTCCTTAACCCTGTCAGTTGTCGGACGGATATCGTCTCCGTTAAAGTCAAAGAGTTTATGTCCCCGTCTTTCGCCGGATATAATTCTCATTACAGATTCCTCCGAGTCAGTATATATTGTACCTTAAATTTTATAAAAGGTCAACATAAATTCAAAAAATATTTTCATTTTATAATAGAATGTAAATATTTCCGTAATATTTGTAATACCTTTTATTTAAATTAAATAAACAAAT
>JAZNPJ010000143.1:0-5692 GCA_045589635.1 Clostridia bacterium | reverse complement strand
AAATCAGATTTTGTCGTAAATGTGGCTACGAATTAGTAAACGGAAGTGATTTTTGTAGTCAGTGCGGTACTGGAATTGTTGAAAATGTGGAGATGAAGCAAAATGAAGTGTTATAATTGCGGACATCTTTTGCCAGAAGATAGTGAATTTTGTCAATATTGCGGTAAAAAAATAGAAACAGAAATGGCAATTCAAGAAAATGAAGTAGAAGAAGTTGTCGTTTCTGATAAAACAACTGAAACGGCAGAAATTGATTTGCCTGATTTGGAAAATGCAACACCTGAAGAAGCGTTGGATGCAATTATTAAAATTCAAGCAGAAGAAACTGTTAAGAATTTAAAAGAAAACAGCAAAAATCAACCAAACAACGAAGAGGATGTTGATTTTGGACTTGTTCCAGAAAAACCCATATACACTCTGGTTCTTATGTCTGTTGATGGGGAAAGAGAATACTTAAACCAACTTTATACTGAAAACGGCGTTAAAATCAAGTGGAATAGACGAGGTTCTACAAGTGTAAATGGCATTAGTGGAATGATAGATGTATATGATACTTTTCTTCCATCTGGCGAACCGTATAAAACAATCTATATAAATATGTACGGGGCAAAGAAATCGGAAAAAGCACCAGTTGGCTTTACACTCAACAATGTAGAAGCGAAAATAAAAAAGAAGAATCCCAAAAAGGAAAAAAAGATAAAGACAAAATTTTGCAGTCGTTGTGGCTCAATAGTTGATAATGAAACAAAAGTTTGTTCTGGCTGTGGTAAAAAGTATTTTAAGGGTATAAAGTTTACAAAGTTTTCTATTACAGTAATCATTTTGTCTGTTGTGTTATTGACATCTATAATTATAAATTTTGCTCAATATTCCGAAATTGATTATCTTAATGGGAGAATTAACTACTGGTCAAATGAAACTGAAAAATTAAAAGACGAAGTTTCTGATTTGGAGTGGGAGAAAACGAAGCAAGGCTGGTCTTTAGATTTTTACGAGGAACATGTTGTTATTGTTCCTGACGACGGAACTAGAAAGTACCACAAATATGGATGTGATGATTTAGATACTTCATCTTTCTGGGCATATAACACAGAAGCCGCAATTCAAAAAGGATATCGTGCATGCTCAAAATGCAAATGATTTTTTTAAAAGCACCCAAAGCCCTAGCGACCGCTGGGGCTTTGTTGTTAAAATATTATTATAATCCTTGTAATGTAATAGAACCTCATTTTGAGGCTCTCTAATATAAAACCATTGCCTTGTCCGTTTTCGTGGTTTTTAACCGCATAAAACAAGCATTTTTCAACCCCTATTGCATTACATTTTACCCCATATATGAGAAAAAGCACACCATACGAAAAATGTGATGTGCTTAACTCTCTTTTACACCCTGTCTGTCGGTAAGTAGTAATATTTTTGATACTTCCTTATCACTACCCAACCAAACTGAGATAGTTTTTTATTTTATCTACCTATTATATTTCCTTCTTCGGAAATGTTTTCACTCTTAAATCTTTGAATTTTCTGAGTTGTTGTTTTCTCGAACGGACGTATTCTTATACTGAATTTAGTAATACGCTTATAGCCCTGAACAACGTCATTGACCTTATTAACCTCGTCTTTAAAGAGCTTAATAAGCGCCTCTTCTGTATAATCCTTTCCAAGCTCTGCTTCCACCTCTGTATAGTTAGGTATTATTTGTACTGATATAACTACATCATCAGCACTTTCCTTACCTAAAACAAGGCTTTCTTCTACGAACTTACTTCTTCCAAGATACGATTCAAGCTCTTCAGGGAATACATTTTTACCATTCTTTGTAATTATAACACTCTTCATTCTGCCTGTAATATGCAGGAACGAATCCTCATCAATATATCCAAGGTCGCCGCTGTGATACCAACCGTCAACGATTGCCTCTGCAGTAAGGTCAGGAGCATTGTAATAGCCCATCATTACATTTCTGCCCTTTATAAGCACCTCGCCGACACCCTCTGCATTTGGACTGTCGATTTTTAGCTCAACACCGGGTAATGGAAGTCCCGCCGCGTCGTCTTTATATAGAAAATCACGGTTAAGGGCAGCAATAGGCGCACATTCCGTCAGACCATAGCCTTGCACAAGTTGTATACCGAAATCTCTGAAGCCCTTTGGAATTTTGGGGTCAATACCTGCCGCACCGCTTATGAATGCTCTTAGGTTTCCGCCAAAATTATCATGAATTTGCTTAAATAGCTTTCTGGTAACATCAACACCAAAAATCTTTAAGAAGTTACTTAGCTTTATTGCAAAGTTAACCTTTTTTCTCATTCCGTTTTTATCTATTGTTTTGTTTATTGTATTATACATCTTTTCAAACAATAGCGGAACACCTAAAACTATTGTAGCCTTTGCCTCTTTAAGGTTTTTTGCAACATACTTTAATCCCTCGCAATATGCAATGGTACTTCCACGATAAAGCGCACACAAAAATCCGCATGTACATTCATATGTGTGGTGTATGGGTAGTACCGAAAGGAATACATCATCAGGACCTATATAGAACATAGAAACCATCGACTCAAGATTTACACATATTGTACGATGGTTATGCATAACACCTTTTGCCATACCTGTTGTGCCTGATGTAAATAAGAGAATTGACATCTTCTCAGGGTCAATCTCCGCTTCAAGATATCTTGTATCGCCATTTTTTAACAGCTCATATCCTTCTTCTACAAGCTTATCAAACTCCTCACCCATAGGTATTTTATATTGCACCCTAACATCGTCTGTAATTGATTTTACCTTTGGTGAGTATATAATCATCTTAACATCTGCAATATTTATAAGATTTATCATTTCCTCCTGAGGAAGTTCTTTATCAAGAGGTACAATAACACCTACACCGCATACTACTGCTAAATATGTAAGTGCCCATCTGTATGACGCCTCTCCCACTACTGCTATTTTCTCACCCTTTAAGCCCATATCTGTAAGCTTTGTTCCAAGAGCTTTTATATCCTCCCAATACTGCTTATAAGTAGTAGGCGCATATTCACCGTCCACCTTGGATAAAAATGCAGCTTTGTCGGCAAACATTTCGCAACTGCCGCTTATCATATCTCTTAGGTCTTTGATTTTTCTTGCCTCGTAAAGAGGCTTTTTGTAGATTGCTAAATTTTCCATATTTATATATCCTTTCTTAATATATACATTATGCCACTTCGAGAGTAAATGTAAACTTTGTATATTTTACGTCAGAGCCTTCTTTTGCATTGTTACATTCCACCCATACATTTTGCTTATGCATTGTAAGTATATTTTTAACCAGCGCAAGTCCAAGACCTGCACCGCTTTTTTCTTTACTTCTGGATTTATCTGTCTTATAAAAACGATTGAATATATTCCCTAAATCGTTACTGTCAATTCCGCCGCCGAAATTTCCTATAGAAACATATATTTTTCTCTTTTCCGTCCATGTTGAAACTGTAATGGTTGTATTTGGATAGCTAAACTTAATTGCATTGTCCATAATATTTAAGACAACCCTGTTTATACAGTCCTTATCACCTATTGCTATAAGCTCATCTTGGGCAAAATCTATATTTAAATCCAGATTTTTCTCACAGAACTTACTTTCCAGACCAATAATACAAATCCTTATAAGTTCATTTATATCAAACTGAGATATATTTAGCTTATATTCACTGTTTTCCATTTTTGAAACTTCAAACAAATCATTAACAAGTCTTGTCAGGCGTCTTGACTCATCAAGAATAATCCTTAAGTATTTTTCCTGTCTTTCAGGAGGAATTGTACCGTCAAGAATTCCTTCTGTAAAACCCGAAATACTCGTCATGGGTGTTCTTAATTCGTGAGAAACGTCAGAAACAAATGCCATTCTCTGAGCTTCAGCTTTTTCGATAGACTCTGCCATAAAGTTAAAGCTCGAGGCAAGCTGACCTATTTCATCGGGCGAATCTATACTTACCCGCTCTGTAAAATTACCTGCAGCAATATCCCTTACTGCATTGTTTATTTCCAGGATTGGTCTGGATATTTTTTTTGATTGTATATACACTATTATAAACGACATTATAACAGATATAAAGCAAAACAATCCAAAAACCCATATAAGAGTGGTATATTCACTTCGTATTCCGGGTACCCATGCATTTACAAATAATGCCCCTATTTGATTTCCCTGATATTTCAGCGGTACACCAATACATACAACCTTTTTAGGATACTGCGCATTAAGCTTGCTTGTAAGAGTGATTGTTTCCCCTCTTAAAACCTTAATTGCATACTCTTGCGGAATTTTAATTCCGCGTTTTGTAGCTTCTGTTATTTCACCGTTATTGTTGATAATAAGAATATCCGAGTCAAGATAATCACTCCACATATCAAGTGTTCTCTTAAATGCCGCTTTTGCTCTTGTATCAACAATATCTATATGCATAGCTACAGTCCATTTTTCTATATCTTTTGCCATTTTCATTATATTGTCAACCTTATGATTAACAAAATAATTTCCCACAAATGCACTGACCATAAAAAACATTACTATCTGCACAGACAAAAAACCTGCAACACAAGCAACAAAAAGACGTCCGAGTATATTTTTTCTTATTCCCTTTATCTTCATTTTGTTTTAAACTTATAGCCAACACGCCAGATTGTTACAAGCTCCCAATCGCCCTCAACACCTTCGAGTTTATCCCTTAACCTTTTTATATGTACATCTATTGTACGTGTATCTCCGTAGTATTCAAATCCCCACACTTTTTCTAAAATCTGCTCACGTGTGAATACTCTGTCAGGATTTGATGCAAAGAAATACAAAAGCTCAAGCTCGCGTGCGGGAATATCTACAACCTTACCATTTAGCTTCAACTCATAGTTTGACATATTTATTGATAAATTCTGATAATGAATTTCTTCGTCCTTTGTTTCTTCTTTGCTATCACTTCTGCGAAGAACAGCCTTTACTCTTGCAATAAGCTCCTTTGCCTCAAAAGGCTTAACCATATAATCGTCCGCACCCATTTCAAGTCCCAATACCTTATCAAAAGTTTCGCCCTTTGCAGTAAGCATTATAATCGGAACATTGCTTGTCTTTCGTATTTCGCGACAGGTTTGCAAGCCGTCCATTTGTGGCATCATAACATCAAGCAATATAATAGAAATCTGCTCTTCTTTAAATGCGTTAATTGCTTCAATACCGTTATATGCAACAACTGTACTATAACCCTCTTTTTCAATATTAAGTTTTATTAGTTCTACAATGTTTTTATCATCATCAACTATTAAGACTTTAGAATTTTGCATAATGAGTTCGTCCTTTCTGTAAATTTTTGCCATATAGTAAAAACCTACACATCTTAATTATACCATAATTATTGTCTTTTTGCAACTATTTTTTATTTTGCCATTTACGTTTTGCATTTAAACATATTGAAAGGTTTTTTACATATATGTTAAATAACAATTCTACAAGCAAAATTAGCAAAAAGTGTTGACTTTTTATGGATTTTATAGTATAATACTCTCTGTTGTAAATACAAACTCAAACATCGGGAATTAGCGCAGTTTGGTAGCGCGCTTCGTTCGGGACACGGTACTAACCAATTCATTAGTAATCCGCCGAACTCCCACAAACCTTTTAACACCGCCACTTTATGGCGACTTAAAAAACAAAATACATGTG
>JAZNPJ010000142.1:0-7085 GCA_045589635.1 Clostridia bacterium | reverse complement strand
CCTCGATAACGTCCATAACGTCGTCGAATGTTACTATGCCTACAAGTCTGTCATCGTTATCTGTCACAGGCAATGCCAGAAAATCATATTTTCGGAACATATTTGCAACAACTTCCCTATCCTCGTGGGTAGATACACTGATAATATTTGTTTCCATTATATCATCAATTTTATCGTCTTCTTCAGCTAAAAACAAATCTTTTACCGTTACAATACCTACAAGACGTCTGTTTTCTGTTACATATGCAGTGTATATTGTTTCTTTATTAACACCAACTTTACGAATTTTCTCAAATGCATCTGCAACGGTCATATCCCTGTGCAGACTTACATATTCGATAGTCATTATTGACCCTGCACTATCCTTAGGATAACGCAAAATCGCATTTATTGCTTTACGTGCACCTGTTGATGAGTTCTTTAATATTCTTGAAACAACGTTTGCAGGCATATCCTCAATTATATCAACAGTATCATCAATAAATGATTGTTCAAGCATTTCTCTTAATTCAACATCTGTAAATGCATTTATAAGAAACTCCTGCATATCACTATCCATATATGTAAATATCTCTGCAGCCAGATCCTTTGGTAAAATGCGGAACAGAATTATAAATTCCTTTTGCTCCTCAAAATCCTCACCAAACAATTCCTCAAACAAAGCTGCAAGGTCAGCGGCATTTTCCTCTGCTAAAATTTCTTTTACATCAAAATATTTTTTTTGATATATCAGTGCTGATATAACTTCAAGTAAATTTTCCATATTTTGCCGCCTTTCTTATGTTTTATTTTATTTTCTTACATTCAAGATAAAATCTTTTATCCTGTGCTTCTCCCATCGAAAACGTCTTTCTTGGCAGTGAACCATCCATTATAACAGTTGTAAATAAGTCGTTTTTTTTCATTGCATCAACCATAAAACCGATTGTGTTTTCTTTTTTGGTAAGCTCTCTTACAACATCATTACCATGTATGTAGTCAATTTCTCCGCCATTTTCCAATAAATATTTATCAAGGAATATTTGCAGAGTGCCAACAGGCAAATTTGATGGCGCATTATTTATATAAATTGTGCCTTCTGTACCCTGATATGTATATTGAATTTTCTGTCCCCCATTATCCTCAAAGCTTGAACCCGGATAATATTCCATAAACGTTTTTAATAACTCCTGAGGACTGACACCAAATACAACACGTTGTATAGGCTCAAATTCAAGGGAATCATCATGTATGTTGTTTAGCTCAACAAGTGCATATCTTGCGGAGTGTTTTTCTTGTTCTTCAGGTGATAGCGTTTTCTTCAACTCTTCCCAGCAGCTTTTTGCTGTAGCAAGTGAATGATTACCATCCCCCGCCGCAAAAAGCAACACACCTTTATCTTTTACACCATATTTTTTGTTAAACTCCTGTTCATCTTCTAATTTATCAAGTGCTGCAAGAATTTGTTCTTTAAAGTCATTTCCTACACTGTACCCTTCTATATGTCCGCCATCAAGCATTAAATCAAAATCATATATCTTTTCAAGCTTATCCTTACTTTGGCTTATAGGCTCAATAACACTATAATCTCTGTCATCAATAAGCATAAGAATATGAGGTAGTTCAAGAGATGCGTTTCTTCTTATTCTCTGGCGCGGTGGTATACGGTCTAATATTGTACCCTCAGTTGCACGAATTTTTGACTGTGAGCCATTTGAAAAATCATATTCCTCCAAATCCATAACACCTATAATGCCTTTTCTGATTTTTCCGTTAGACTGCATTCTCTCTACATAGATAAAGCTATCCTTATATTCCTTAAAAATACCATCATTAAGATATTTTTCCATAGTAGAATTTATTAGCTTAATCCTTTCATCGCCATCATTATCATTCAAATACGCCTCAGGAAATATAATATTTAATGTTGATGGAGCGTCCCCTACTATTCCTTTTGCTTTTTCCCAATAATCCTTTTGTGATGAATATTGGTCGCACGCCACAACGCTCCATTTACTAAAATCAACTCCATTTGGGATTAAAATATCCGCACTCTTAAATACATTCATAACCTTTTTCCTTTCTATTTGAGTTCGCAAATTGTTACGCCATCTTCTCCCTCGCCATATTTGCCGTTGCGATAATTTTTGACATATTTATTCTTACGTAATAACTCTTGTATGCCTTTTCGTAAAACTCCTGTTCCCTTTCCGTGAATAATCGAAACAGGCGAAATTCCGGCAAGATAACAATCATCAAGAAACTTTGAAACATTATCCCATGCCTCGTCAAGGTTTTGACCTCTTACATCTATTTCTGTAGATGCATTCTTGGTTTTAGATTCAAAGGCACGTGTTGTCTTTACATATTTTTGTGCAAGCTCCTTTGTATCGCTATCATTCATTTTTTTAAGGTTGGATATATGAACATCGAGCTTTATTATACCAGCCTGAACGCGCACATTACCCTTTTTATCGGGAGGAGTTATAACCGTTGCCTCCTGATTCATATCCACAATCTTAACCAAAGCGCCCGCCTTTAAATCCTTTGGCGGCTCTACATATGTCTTTTTAGGCTTTGATGCATTCAACATAGCCTTATCTATATTATCTTCACGCTTTTTGAGATTATCACGAAGCTTATTTGTCTTTTGTGTTATATTTTCTGTCGCACTAATGCCCCTTTGACGCATTTTCTCTAAATCACGTATAATGGAGTTAGCCTCCTCACGCGTATTCATTAAAAGTATTTTTGCTTCGCGGTGCGCTTCTTCTAAAATTCTCGTTTTATTTTCTTTTAATTTTATTCTGTCTTTTTCAAGTTGATTTCTAAGCTCTGTAAGTTCATTCTTTATACGTTTATTTTTATCCTCATCACTTCGCGCTTTGGCTCTGCTTTGCTCAAGGTCAGTAATTACATCTTCGAAGCGTATGTCTTCATCTGAAAGAATATCATTTGCCCTGTCTATAACTCTCTCATCTAAACCAAGACGTCTCGAAATCGCAAATGCATTGGATTTTCCGGGCACACCTATCATAAGTCTGTATGTTGGTTGAAGTGATGTAACATCAAATTCACAAGAGGCATTTTCCACACCGTCAGTTGACAGTGCAAATAGTTTCAACTCGCTATAATGTGTTGTTGCAACAGTTTTTACACCTCTTGCACGCAAAAATTCAAGTATTGAAATGGCAAGTGCTGCACCCTCTGTAGGGTCTGTGCCTGCACCCAATTCGTCAAATAACACAAGTGATGTATTATCTATATTATTAAGGATATTTACAATATTTACCATATGTGAAGAGAATGTTGATAAGCTTTGTTCAATAGACTGTTCATCGCCAATATCTGCAAATATATTGGTAAATATGGCTGCCCTACTTTTTTCGCCTGCACTTATATGCAAGCCTGAAGCAGCCATAAGTGAAAACAAACCTATCGTTTTTAGTGTAACAGTCTTACCACCTGTATTAGGACCCGTTACAACAAGTGTATCAAAGCTTGTACCAAGCTCTATATCATTAGCAATAACCTTTTCCTTATCAATTAAAGGATGCCTTGCTTTTATAAACCTAATCTCGCCATTTTCATTAAGTTCAGGCTCGTTTGCGTTCATATCAAGCGAAAGCTTGCCCTTGCAGAAGATAAAATCAAGATTTGTAACACAGTTATAGTTAACAAATATTGTATGAGAGTTTTCTTGAACAAGTACGCTTAGCTGGGCAAGTATTTTTTCTATTTCAATTTGCTCTTTGTTTTTTAAATCCCGAATTTCGTTATTATTTTGCACAACACTCATAGGCTCAACAAAAAGCGTAGCGCCTGATGATGATGTATCGTGAACAATACCATTCACTTCGCTCTTATATTCACTTTTAACAGGAATAACATATCTGTCGCTTCGCATTGTAACTATGGGGTCTTGTAAGAATTTTTTATAGTGTGCAGAACGAATCATATTATCGAGTATTTCTTTTGTTCTGCCATTTAAACTTCTTATTTTACGTCTTATTGTGCTAAGCTCACTTGATGCATCATCTGCTATTTCAGTTTCAGATATAATACAGGCATTTATCCGGTCTTCGACATTCTTTGCACTGATAAGCTGAGCCTTAATATCATGCAAAATTGCACACTCTGGGTGTGTTCCTTCAAGATATGCTTTTATACGTCTCGAAACATACAAAAGCCTTGAAATATCCAACAGTTCCTTAGTCTGTAAAACGCCATTCACTTCTGTACGTTTAACTGAGCCTGTTACGTCATTAACAGAAAGAGAAACTGGAGGCACACCAAGTTTTAGCATTGTTATTGTTGCCTCGGTTGTTTCCTTTTGCGCTCTTTTGGCATCGTCTATATTAGTGTATGGCACAATTGCATCTATTTTTTTCTTAACAAAATCACTTTCTGTATATGTCGAAAGACGCTCTAATATTTTATCAAACTCAAGTATTTTATACGTCTTATTTTGCTCCAATTCATATCCCTCCGCATTGTAAATTGTATGTACAACACATTTTATTTTTTGCAGACAAGCATATCTATATTATAAAGGAAGAGCCTGTAAATGTCAATCTTTTTTAGAAATAATTTAAATGCATTCATACGTTATTAGCAGTCTTAAAACCAGTTCATTTTATACTTTCGTAACATAAATTCCTTAACCTACATATTATGAATTGAAAGGTAAAATTATTCCTTTCAAATAAAATAAAACGGAGGTAAATAAATATGGCAGAAAATAACAAACCATCTTGCCCATATCCCACTTGTGGTTGCGTTGGTTACGCTTATGTACCCGAACAAAAATTAGATGAAATTTACTGTCCGGAAACTGCACTGATACAAGGCAGTCTGTTTCCTGAATTAGACCTTAATATATGCGAATACGGAAAAGTTTGTAAAGAATGGGGAGGCGAAATCAATGGCTGATATGTCAAAACACGAATTACAAAAAAAATTGCAAAGCTATAATTTTGCTGCATACGATATGTTGTTGTATCTTGATGTTAATGCAGACGATAAAAAAGCCTTTGAAATCTTTAAGGGGCTTGTAATGAAAACTAAGGAACTAGAAAAAGAATACGAAAAAAAATACGGACCGCTTTCTCCATATAATAGCATATATAGTAATAGCTTTAACTGGTTAAAAGGTCCTTGGCCATGGGAAAAGGAGGCGAATAGTTAATGTTTGAATATAAAAAGCTATTAGAATTTCCAATAAAGATTAAAAATCCAAATCCACGTCTTGCTAATATTGTAATTACACAATACGGTGGTCCACACGGTGAACTTGGAGCATCACTAAGATACCTTACTCAAAGATATACCATGCCCGATGACGTAACAAAGGGCTTGTTAACAGACATTGGCGTGGAGGAGCTTGGACACCTCGAAATGGTTGGTACTCTTGTTTCCCAGCTTTCAAAATGCGAGCCACCTAAAGAATGGAAGGAATTAGGTTCATGGGAATATTACGCTGATAATGGTGCTTCAGTATTCCCTCAAAACTCACAGGGTACTCCTTTTAATGCCGCATCTATTGCAGTTACAGGCGACCCTCTAACCAACCTATACGAAAACCTGGCAGCAGAACAAAAGGCACGCGCTGTTTATGATAATATATTAAAGCTTTCTGATGACCCTGATGTTAATGAAGTAATTAAATTCTTACGTCAAAGAGAAATTACACACTTCCAACGTTTTGGTCAGGCATTAAATAAATTACAAAGCGACTTAAAACACAAAAAAATTACAGGAACAGGAATAAAAAGTTGTAAATAATCATATAAAAAAAGGACGTATTTCGGTTTAGTAACCGAAATACGTTTTTACCATTTAAAGCCAATACAGCTTTATACTCTATTTATTATTTAATCTCTTTAGCGTCCGCCAAAAGTATATTTGAAATTTTGTTGATATGCAGACTAATATCATTTTAAGTTGACTCTACATGTTGGTTCAAAAACACAAAGACTAGAGTCATCTCCACCATAGATTTCCATAAACATTTTTTCATTTCCCGAATATTCAACCTCAATATAAATATTATCTTGATATATATTTACTATTTATATATAATATTTTTGATATAAAAGTATTGACAAAAAAACATTTTTGTGGTAGAATAACAACGTTGTCTAAACAAAATATAATTTAGGGGTATAGTTCAGCTGGTAGAGCGACAGTCTCCAAAACTGTAAGTCGTGGGTTCGATCCCTACTGCCCCTGCCAAAAAATCCTCATTCGAAAGAATGGGGATTTTTTATTTATTCACTATTACCTCTTTCCTATTACTTTGTTTAATTTCGGCTCAAACACTGGCTTTGAGCTGTTTTTATTACTAAAATTTGAGAGCAGCAATTCTACAATTTTGGAGTGTCAATTCTAATTTTCTTTGAAAATTCTCCATGGCGTGTAGTCTTGTGATTCAGACAAAGGTAGTAATAACTCTTATTCGTTGTTTTATCTATCTTTGCAAGAACTCTGTCAGGTCCCCACATATATTGAGTAATCGGATACATTACAGAAAGCGATGTACCATCTTCCATTGACAATGTTGTTGCTGCAGCAATAGCCTGTAATCTTCCATCAGGGTCATAGACATAATATTCGGGATAATTTGAGTTTTCCATCTTAAAATATCTGTATCCATTTGAGGAATACTCAAAATATGTTGTATCATTACCTACTTGTGCATAATAAAGCTTGTCTTCGGCATCATATGCGAATACTGCATTTTCTTCGGAAATAAAATCTATCTGTTCAAAATTTAGTTTTCTGTTCCCTCTTGCATCATACTCATAATATGAATCTGCACCTTTTGTTCCGCTAACTGTTGCAATGCGGTTTAGCTTATCGTAAGTATATTCAACATTATTTTGTTCAGTCCCTGATGTTTCTGTTGTAGTAAGAATATTGCCATTACTATCATACGTATATGCATAACTCGAAAGAATTTCTGTTCCTTTGTAGTTTATAAGGCTTGTTAATCTTGAAAGACCATCATACACATACTCTGATTTTAAAACAGTGCCATCTGTAAGTGTTGGATATGTTACAGATTTGAGTTTACCATCATCATAATACTCATATAAAACATTAAC
>JAZNPJ010000141.1:0-9287 GCA_045589635.1 Clostridia bacterium | reverse complement strand
CCTGAGTATTTCCTTGATTTTATCTTCGAGTTCATAATAAACTTCTCCAAAGATTCTTGCTTCGTCTTCGGCTCCTGTTCGGTCTTTGCTGGGAATTGTAATATCATACTCATTTAAAAGTTCTTCAAAGACTGAGCAAATGGCTATTGCTTTTGATGTAATATTGACTCTGCTCATATGTTAATTCTCCTCATTCTCGTTATCGGCACCATTCGTCATAACACGCAGGCGACATTCCATCGAACTCATCTCCGTAATGGTCAATAGCCCACCTGATAAGATAGTCAATATAACGACCCCAGCGTACCGCATCATCTGCGTCGGAGATTATACAGTTTTGTAAGGAAATTCCGCTTTGTTCAAGTCGTCCAAACTCTCGTTCGACGTATTCGATAGGAGAAGATTCTTCGTCGATATAATCTTCATCAAGTTCAATTTCTGCAAAGAGTATTCTACTCAAAAAAAACACCTCCTTTTCTTTTCTCGCAATCTGTAATTATTAACTTTCTCCAAGTTAAATAATTATGCATCATCTGTTGTTTTTCAGCATGCCGTTTTAGTAAATACTGAAGACTCGGAGAGTCGGAAGTATTTACTAAATCGTCATGTGAAAAATAACGAACGACTGTGGTCAAAATATAACTCTTGCTGACAGCGAAGAGCGATTACCAATTATGTATTACAAATATTTGAAACTGTCAGTCTTCCTCATCTTGATTAAAGTCTATTTTTCGTGACATTATAGGAGGGAGAGTAGCACCCTACCACCTTAAGGCACTCACGCTCGCTCTTTAATGTCTCCATTCGTTAAATATAATCTCTAAAACACTTAATCTAAAACGCCAGCTCGACATGGTATGTATCTATATAAATACCCTATTTCTATAGCCTTGGCTGGTGTGCTCTTTTGCAAGAAGGAAGTCTTTCTTAAGACGAAAAATAGACTATCTGACCATCAAGCTTTGCTGGATAAGCATAATTTTTTTGCGATAATCAATCTGCATTGCGAGGGTAAAATATTTAAAACACTATTGTGCTTAAATTCCTTTTATGTGAATATTCTGAAATTCTTCATAAAATCATCAAAAGACGCCTTATCCTCTTCTTCTATCTCCATTTCAATATCGGGTTTTACGACTTTTGATACATGTTTCCTTTTCTTTTCCGCTGTGGTATCCCAATCGAAATCGTCAAAACAAAGGATTCTGTGATGGTAATGCCGAGCATGATATATATTTCCGAAAGTTCCTTTGTTGAAATAATAACAAGTATCGCTGCCATAGCGTTCATAATTATCCAAAGATATGTAGGGGGTGCCATCCAACCATTCTCTGCCTTTGGAATGCAGAAATTCAAGAAATATTGCAGCCTGCTCCCTGGTTTTGCAGTGCATTGCTATGCATGAGCCGCGATAAATCTCAAGACTGAATCGTGGCGGTTTCATTACTGCCACTCCTTACTCGGTATTGGCTTTAACTTGAAAAGGTTTTTGCTATGCAACTCGTCAATTTTGTTGCGTATAATATTGTCTTCGCATTCTCCGGTTCTTATATACTTATTAAGAGCTGCATAAGTGAAGCCAAGATTATCCTCGTCTGTTTTACCGCATAATCCGTCCGCGGGCACTTTAATGACCAGCTCTTCGGGTAGACCGCAGGCAATTCCTATTGCAATTACTTCATCGGTTGTGAAATTTGCTAAGGGACTGAAGTCGCCCACAGAATCTCCCCATCTGGTTGAGTATCCTACATATTCCTCGGAGAGATTGCAGGTATTTGCAACCCTGCCGTTGAAGCTCTGCGAAACTGCGTAGAGTGTAGACATTCTTATACGAGGAGGTAAGTTTATTCTTGATTGGTCTGAAATGTCGTCAGTGGAGAAGCTATGTTCAAAATTCTTGCCAAGTATTACATTTCCTGTTAAACCATTGTAGATTGAGCAAAGAACATCACCAACAGCATCCTGTATATTAACGGTAATATTATCAATTTCAAGATGATTTACAAGAGCGTACGCATCGTCAATATCGCTCTGCTCACCATTAGGCATTAAGACACCGAGAACTCTTTCTTTTCCCAGCGCCTCTACGCATAGAGCGGCAACAACGGAACTGTCTTTGCCGCCCGAAATGCCGATTATAGCGTTACATCCTTTGCCGTTAATTTCAAACCATTGTCTTATCCATTCGACAACTTCATTTTTGACTTTTGTGGCATCAAAGTTTTTCATGTATTCGGGATACTTCATATTAAAAACTGCCTCCGTGAAGTGTGTTTCTTATGTCTGACAGAGAGTATTCCTTAATCATCTTGCCGTCCTTAAAGATTGTCTCAAGTACGTTTCTTTCGTCGGCAATTACCTCTTCCCAAGTATGACCGTCTTCGCATGAAAGCTTACCGTTATCATCACGATAGACTACACAACAGCCTTTCTGGGATTTCTTGAAACCACCCTCTTTAGGGTCTTTGAAGATTGGATAAGGCTTTCCGTCAATTTCGCAGTAAGTAGCTTTAAGTGCTATACCGAATGTATCTCTGGTGAACGGCTCAAGGACTGTTGTTGTTCCTGTGACACATCTGCCATCTTCGAGTTTTACTGCAACCATCTTTTCCCTTTCAAGGCACATAAAAGAGAAAGAGCCAACGCCGAGAGCTACGTTCGAACAAGCATAGCCGTTCTTTTCGCACCAGTCATAGATTTCTACAATCTTTTTAAGGGTTACAGAATCTCCGTAAATGGCTTTGATATACGCGGGAAGCACCTTATAGCCCTTGGAGTTTGTTGTGTATCCGAAGTTTTCTGCAAGCTTGGAAATTGTCTTGGTAACAACTTCAACAATATCGCCAGAATCACCCCTTACAAGCAGGGTGCCATTATGATTTTCAATTTCTTCCTTAAGTTCGGGAAGAATATTATCAACCACGTTCCAGTAGTCATATGAATCCATTACGCAGGAGAAACTTGTATTTGGGTAAATCTCCACGAGAAGTCTGCGGATTAAGCTCTTTTCATCTCCATCTACTGCAAAATTTGAACACATTACTGCGTGCTCTGTACTCGGAGAACCAAAGAGGACAGGTTCTTTTTCACAGTTGCAGTTGTAAACCTTTTCAAGGAAGGGGATAGCAGGAACTGTTGCTGAGTTAAGGAAAGATGTTGCCCATGCAGCACCAGTCTTAATAGCTGACCAATAGGAGTGGTCTCCTCTAAAGTCAAAATTACCGAGAGCTTTTGCTTTTGGAATATTGTCATCGCAAGTCTTGTCGTAATATTTATTAACAATCTGGCGATACTGATAAGCGACAGTCGCCGAAATGATTGAATGCCACAACTCGGTTGATGTAAGGCTTTCAAGAGCCTGCGGCAACCAAGCGAAGTCGGGATGAGTGTTCGTAATCTCAATTACGGGAACCTGCATTGGAACAAGAGTACCCTCGGGAAGAACTCTAACCTCAATAGGAAGATATCCGAGGTCGTAAAGGTCAGAGATTTTCTTTATGCCGTAAGTTCTTTCGCCCATACAATTGTCCATGATTCGTGCGTATTCCACCAGAACCTTTTTCTTGGGTCGTCCAAAGAATACTTCATTGAACAAGTCTATATAGAAAATCTTGCAAGTGCTCTGAATTCCCATAAAAACGGCTTCGTTCCACTCTGGGATTCTTGTCATGCGAAGAGTAGCGTACGATACAGACTTGGTGATGCCTTTGGGAAGCATTTCTGCATGTACTGCTTTATAAAAATCGATTAAAAGAAGCGGATTAATTTTAATCATATTTCAAAAACCTCAATCTTTCTGTGGGTTGTTTTTCTTGGTATACTATCGGTGGTGAAAACTTTTTCAATTAAATCGCCATCAAGGAGTTCACCTTCAAATATCGTGTTTTCACAGTGGGTTACATAAAGAAAAATCTTATTAGCTCCAAGCTCTTTGAGCTTCTTCGCACTGTGATAGAATGTCCCGCCACGACTGCAGATATCGTCAACGATAAGTATGTTTTTACCGTGGATATCCTGTATGTCACCCGCAACATTGAGTCCTTTGATTTTACCTGTGCTCCAGTCTCTTTCCTTTATACCGAAAGCATATTTGTGCTTAATCATTCCAGAGTATCGCTTCATCGCTCCTTCGTCCGGATAGAAAAGCATTGTGTTATCGTCACACATGTCGATAACTTTATAAAAGGCTGATTTGATAAACATCTCAGGAGACATAATATCGATGTTCTCAAAGAGTGCTTCAGACACTGATGAATGGGGGTCTAAAACGGTCACTTTCCAGAAACCAAGAGAGTTGATTACACTTGAAAAATACTTTAATGTAAACACATCTTCGGGGTTTTTCACTCTGTCTTGTCTGGCGTTAGGTATATAAGGCATAAATAAGCTTATTGTGTGTACGCCATGAGAGCGTAAATGATTGGTTAAGAAGATTAAAGAAACGAGCTCTTCGTTGTTTTCAAAAACCCAAGTGATAAGGGCTCTGTCATAATCAACGTTTTCCTTAATCAAAAGTGTACCGTCAGGGAATTTGTTGACTTCAACGATTTTTCCGTTAATTTTTATCATGTCGCTTATTCTCCAATCACGTTAATCTGACACATCTTCATTGTTGTCAGTGCTGCATTATGACTTTCGGGGGTTACGCCCGCACAGCAACTTGCATCGACCGCAATGTCTGTCTCGGGGAAATTGGCTTTTAAGATAAGAGCATTCGAAACGACACATATATCTGTGCATAAACCGATAAGTTCGATATACTCATAACCTTTGTGTCTAATAAGCTCGGGAAGTGCTGTGCTTCCGAATGTGTACTTGTTTAAGAACTCAACTTCAAACCCTGCTGCAGCTACAAGTGCGTCGAAAACATCGTTGTTGATACGATGTCCTTCAGTGCCGAGTATACAGTGCTTAACAGGCAGGTTCTTGCCTTCTCTTGTTTCAAGATAATTTTCCTCATGAGTATCGGCGGTGACAATAACATCTCCATCCCATCCTGATATTTTCTTTACAGCATTGGGAATCATAGTGACTGCTTCTTTCGTGCCGAGCGCTCCGTCTACAAAGTCGTTCTGGATATCAACAACTACAAGCAATTTTTTCATATATTAACCTCTTCTTTCTTGTTTTTTGTGGATAAATAACTGATTTACCCGCCAACAAATGATGCTGACGGGTGTGGGAAAGGGGGTGAGTGGGGAACAAGAAGTTCCCGTTGGTCTGGACGAAGGGAATCGAACCCCCGACTTCCTGACCCCAAATCAGGCGCTCTACCAAACTGAGCCACGCCCAGATATATTAAAGCGGAACAGACAGGACTTGAACCTGCGACCATCTCGTCAGACTGCTCTAACCAACTAAGCTACTGTTCCATAAGTATGGCGGCATACTCTGAACAACCGCAATGTTATTAACACTACAGTTGCAACCCACATAACGAGTATGCCTGGGTTTGTTAGCTTTGGTTATACCGTCTTGGGTTGTTCCATTGCTTACTGCTAAGTTTTACCATTGGTGCCCCTGATGGGACTTGAACCCATACGCATAGGCACAGGTTCCTAAAACCTGCGTGTCTGCCAATTCCACCACAAGGGCATATGCGGACAACTTATGCCCACTGTTCTTCGAGATTTGAGAGCTCTTTTTTGAATTTCTTGAGATAACCCATAATACAAACTCTACCGAGGAATGTATCTTCGGGCATAAGTTCAAGAGTTTCTTCCAGCCTGCTGATTTTATCCCTAAGTTCAGCCTTTTTTGCTTCTGCTTTTTCACGCTCGGTGGATAACTTTACGGGATTCATAGTACCCATATTTTCACTTCCTTATGTTTTGTGATTTTATATTAATGCCTTTCTTATGGCTCCGCAGAGCTTAAGCTTTCACGGTCAGTCCGCAGACATCCGAGGGCGCCTTTTGTTATTCCTGTTTACAACCAAATAGGTTGTAATATATAAAAATAAGCGTTGCACTGCAACGCTTGATTAACTACTGCCTTAAAAGACAATCTCTATCTTATTTTCTTTTAAACCAAAGGTAGTAAATTGCCTGGTCACATACCACTTCTTCACAACAATCACACTCAAATTTTATCACCTTCATTTTCTTGCGAGGTTATCGTTGAGTGCTCTGAAAAATGTTTGCATCAACGTTTCATTATTGTCTGGATATATATCATCCGAAGAATAATCGTCTTCGACTACAACATAATACCTTCCGTTTTCTACACCGACGAGAAACCTCAAAATTCCACCACAAGCTTCGCTGTCGGGCAAAGATAAAATTTGCAAGTCCAGACTGTCGTCTATATATTTTTGTGGATTATTTAATAAATCAACAATGTTGTGTTTGGTTGTAATTTTTGCATTATTCATATCAAATCACTCTTTTATGTCCCAGCGATATATTGTAATTAACTTTTCGTTGTCTAACAAACTACAAATGTAATCTTCATCCATATATTCAGCATCCAAAAATTCTTCATAGCATACATACAATTCTCCGTCATAGCCAAACTCTTCAAGATAATCATTGTATGTATATTCTGTATCATCATCAACTAAATCTTCGTAATAGTTTTTGATTGAATCCATCTCTCTTTCTGCCGTAATCATATGAGAATGTTTCCAATCTATTTTATATAATTCATAACACAGTTTACTAATCATAATTAAATCCTCTGCCTAAAATCGTCATTTTATTGTGTTTAATTAATATAATAATCTGCATTATTTTCAATGGCACATTTGTCACCGTTTTTAAAAACATCAATATCCGCCATATCTTTTATATCAGACGGCTTTGGATAATTCCAATTTCCGTTCAACACAATACGAGATATAAATTCAATTTCCATATCATCATCAAAATTATCAAGTTCTTTTTTTAATTCTTTTACTGTCATAATAATACCTCATAAAATTTATCCTTTTGTGTGTTTTGCTCTTAACAATTGTGTTAAGAGATACTGTTTATCGCTTTCCAGTTGCTCTATATGAGAGTACAGATAAATGATATATTCACGCAATTCTTGCGTAAGATTTATAAGGTCGTCTACCTCATAGCCTCTTCTGATTGCCATCCCAAGTTTGATTTGGGCGAACTGAACGTCGTTTACACGATATTCATAAAAAGGCTCGACTTTAATCTTGTCCATTGTAGGTGAGGCGAAGTTTTTGCATCCATTTCTCATATGTCACCTCATTGTTCAATGACTATAACTGGTTTTCTAACATGATAGTGGTCTAAATGCCAGGTTACAAATGCCATCTCACATTCTATTTTGCCTTGCGAGGCTAAATAGTCTACAAGAATTTGGTTAACCTCTTCAGATGTTAGAACAATCTTTTTACGCTTTGTTTTATCCAAAATAAGCACCTACTTTTACCTTAAAGTATCGGATTGCCGTTACAGTCAACCTTTACAAGGTCTGAGTACGCTCTTTTTGTCCGCACTACTTCATCGCGAAATTTAACAAGATTCGAAATGTATTCATCGAGTTGTTCTTCAAAATCCTCTAAAGCAGTGCCAAAACAACCTCCGCTTCCAGTAATGTCTGTTGGCGAAAGCACATCAGATACACTTGAACCAATCTGCTCTTTTATGTAAACAATTACCGAATTTGGCTTATGTTTTCCGTTATCGTACCAGACGAGTTTTAGTTGTCCCATTTGCGTTTTCCTTCATCTGTATAGTATTTCTGAACAAGTCTTGCTAACTCAATGATTGCTTCTTCGAATGTATCGCCACCACAATCTAAATCAAGGTCGTGGGTTGTTGAGCCCCATTCGGCATCGTACGGGCCGTGTTCTAACCAAATTTGCGCCTTGGTATTTTTGGTGGGGTCGCTATCTATTGCATTTGTTCTCGGATTTACTTTTACCACTTGAGTCCATAAACCACAATTAAACAGGTTGTTAAACATTTTGTGGTTTTCGAGAAATTTCCAAGCTGTGTAAAAATCCGTAAAATTATTCTGCACAGAGTCGTTACAGCACTCATAAATACAATCTCGATTTATATAGTGGATACAAGTTCCACTTTCATCTCCGGGTTTCCAAAGTTCACAACTATAGCAATCCATATGTTTCCTCTTATTAATAACGAAAATACTTCCAGTCGTAATATTGGTCTTTAAACCAGCGTTTTAATTCATATATCTTATGTTTGGGAGAACGATAGTAGTTTACAATTCTCCACTTCTTATAATATGGTAAATCTACGCCATAACCGAAGTATACCTTATATTTGTCACCGCGATATTTCCATTTACAAACGTAATATCCATTTCTCTTGGTGACTTTAACGATATCACAGTCTTCGCCAGCATATCTTATCCACTTAGACCAGGTGTAATTTGTGCTTCCGAAGTATTCACCATGATAACCAAAAGTTCCGTCCTTACATCTTTCTGCTATAACCATATAGCATTTGTAAAAAGCCAGAGTACAGTCCGCATCTCCGATATAGGCAAAATAATTACCATTCAATTCAATCGGGAGCATATAGTTGCTTTTGGGTTCGTCGATTGCGTGGGGACGGCTTTCATAAACATCAGTTTCGTCGTCTTCCCAACCAACCATATCCATCATAGGGGTGAACATATCGGTTGAAATAAGCTTGCCGTTTTTAAATGCAATAGCACCGTAATCCATCATTGCCATTATTATTCACCTCTGTAGAAAGGAACTGTCATAAGTTCTCTACGAATTTCATCATACATCTTGTGAAGTTTCGGATTGACGCATTCCATCCACGCCTTCCTGTCGTCTGCAACCATAAATTGTCTGAGCATAGTTGCTGAAATTGGAAGTTCATGTCTGTTTATAATTAATTCTGTAGTGTTCTTTAGGTCTGCTTTGTCAAACCAAGCGCTTCTTGATTCGTCGTTCCCGTATATCATAATATCGGGGTTTTTAAAAATATATCTGTCTGCGTTATCGAGAAGATAACGACCCCATTCTGGACGAATATCGTTCTCGTTTGATAAATCGGGCAAACCATATATCATAATGTTAGGAGAGTCGCCGTATACGGCTCTCAACATTTTTGTTCTTGTATTTATATTTAAAGGATTACGCTCTGTGCCGCATTCTTGAGAACTTCCAATAAGAATCAGAAGCCTATCGCACAACATAAGCCCTGTATTTATAAGTTTTTCGTGTCCTTTGTGGAATGTCTGGAAGCGTCCACAGATTAAGCCTACATCGTACGGCTTCATATATAACACATCCTTGCATTAATCTTCAGAGACAATTATTTCTCTTTTGTTGTCGTAATCATAGAGAT
>JAZNPJ010000140.1:0-1756 GCA_045589635.1 Clostridia bacterium | reverse complement strand
AGCTTCATATTAGAGTCAAAGCTTCCGAACAGCATGGATAAATCCACATTCTCCTGTATCTCGATTTGTCTTATCAGCAAAAATTATTCACTCCTCTTTTTGTATTGGTATACTCACACCTATATCCTCTTCAACTGTCATTTTTAAGGATACAGATATAGAATTTTCATTTAATTTTTCATAACTTACCTCGGAGGATAAAAGCTTGGCATTTTTTAAAAGCTCTTTTGTTATTTTCTCCTCAAGGTCATTTTTTGCCATTTCCACCGCCACATCAAGCATTAAAGGCTCGCTCTGTATTTCGACCTCCTCGCAAAGACGCTCATTTAGGCAAACACCGCAATATCCAAAGTATGGAATTTTAAGCTCGTGGCGTGAATATGTATCGTTACAATTTTCATAGGGACACAAAACATCCTCAAACGAATTAAAAAGCTTGCCGAATGCTTCGAGCGAAAAATGACGCTTTTTGCGTCCCGTAGGTAATCTGCTTTCGTAATTTAAACTGTAAACTCCGCTTTTTTGGTGTAGTGTAATAGCGCGCACAGTTCCTGAGGAGTGAACATACATATATTTTTCTTCCTCATACTGTCTGAAAATGGGCACCTTAGAGCTTATTAAAACATCTCCTGCATTAACCGTTTCGCCAATCCTAACCTGGTCTTGACCGCTAAGGGTGTTAATGCTTGTTATAAAACCATCGCGTGAAGCAACAATATCGCAAAGCTCATCACTCTCCAAAGGAATAAGGGGAATGGTTTTTTCGTAAATTTCTATGCGCGCCTTTGCGCCCTCTATGTATATCCAGCCCCATGCAATGTTATCAGTTTTGTTAATAAGACTTTGCTTTATAATTTGCTTATCTTTTATGTCCCTCTTTTTTGCGCCAATATATACACCGTCGTCTTTTAGTATCGAAATTATTTTATCATAATCTGCGTCTTTTACACCGTTTATTTCTATAACCCAGATATATTGCGAGGTTATAGTAAAAAACAAAATAAACAAAATAATTCCCAAAAAGAAGGTGTAGCGGGTTTTATAGTTTTTATAAAGATTATACAAACCCACTTTTTTTATTATTTTTACCGATACATGGGTTTTGTATACAATGGGCCTGATTTTAAAAAAATCACTCTTTTGCATATGTAAAACCAGGGAGTTGTTTTGTGTTCTTAAAATTTTATAAATAAGAATACCGCGCCTGGCACAAATACTCAAAAATCGTTCCGTTTCGGCCCCGCATATTTCTATTATAACATATCCTTTCAAAAAATGAAATAGTCTATTGAACATTTTTTACCTCTTTTTTTAATTTTCGTACCCTATTTTTTTAAAATAGCCTAAAATGAGCATATCTCCTGTGCGGATATGCTCAATTTCTAACCCCTCACCGCAGACACTAAGAATGCCCTCCTGTGTTTTTATAAGAATTTCGCTATCAGAGAATTTTATAATACCGCGATGGTTTTCTATATAAATTTCCCGACTTCCCGTTATGGTAAGTCGGGCAAGGTCCATTATAATATCCTTGGGCACGCCCCACATATCCGAAAAGGTTTCTTTTATAGGTTTAATAATAATCCCCACCTTAATTACATTTGTATATAATTTTTATGTAATGTAGCAAAAAATAATTACATATAAATTTAATGTAACGGGGGGAGCACCCCCACTTACGGGAGATGTAAACAAAAATTGTAGGGGACGGCGTCCTCGACGTCCCGAACATACGCCGTCGCTTTTTCAAACGGCA
>JAZNPJ010000139.1:0-10722 GCA_045589635.1 Clostridia bacterium | reverse complement strand
TGTAAATCATTTTGGTGAGGTAGATAATCCTATAAATCCTGTGGGTTACCAAGCTGTACTTTATGTAACTATTGTTTTATATATTGTTGCATTGCTTTTAAGCACATTATTTGTAAAAAATTCAACTAAAACTAAATAATTTCGCTGTCGACTTGACATAGGGGTAAAACTCAAGTTATAATATATAAAAAGGGAAGGGGGTAATACTTTTGATTGTAGATTTACATAATCATACTATATTTAGCTACGACAGTAGCGATACACCCGAAGAGGTTATCGAAAATGCTATAAGGCATGGCATAGATGTTATAGGAATATGCGACCATCAGTTTTCGATAGGCGATAAATTAAATGATTACTATAGTCATTTACAACATTGCAAAATAAAATATAAAGATGATATAAAAGTATTGTGCGGTCTTGAAATAGGCACCCGTCCCAAACCCGACGATTTTTTGGCAGATGTTTCGGAGTTTTTTGATTATATATTGTTTGAAAGTCTTGACGCACCAAAAGGCGCAATGGATTTTTACGAGTTTTTGGAATGGCGAAAGCTTTTTAAATGCAAGGTGGGTCTTGCACATACTGATATTTTTAAACTTGGCGAAAAATACGGTCTTGATATCATAAAAGAGCTAAAAAAGGCAGATATATTCTGGGAGCTGAATACATCAGGTAATTACAGCTACTACTATGATTTTTTAACTAACGAAAAAAAGCAGGAGCTTATTAGAACAAGTAAAATCGAAGTAAGTATCGGCTCGGATACACACTGGATTGGCGAATACAGATTAAGACAGTTGCGCTCTGCGAATAAATTAGTACAAAAACTGGGTAATCCGTTACCTTGAAACAGTAAAAAATACATTGATATTTTTTGATATACTACTTGAAAAACAGAAAAAAAAGGTATATAATGTATATATAATTTTATCAAAAGAGGAGAATGGTAAAAAATGCAATCATTTACAGACATACTAAAAGAAAGAGCAAGACAATCAATAAAAACTATAGTTCTTCCTGAGGGTGAAGAAATCAGAAGCTTAAAGGCGGCTGAAATGGCACTTAACGAGGAATATGCCAAAATAGTTTTACTTGGAAATGCTGAAAAAATAAAGGCTATGGCTGTTAGCGAGGGTGTTGACATTACTAAGGCTGAGATAATCGACCCCGAGGTAAGTAATAAAAATGCAGAGTATGCAAATGCATTCTACGAAATGAGAAAAAATAAAGGCGTAACACCAGAAGAAGCAGCTGAAACTGTAAAAAATCCGCTATACTACGGTGTAATGATGGTTAAAATGGGCGACGCTGACGGCATGGTTGCAGGTGCGGTTTCATCATCTGCAAACGTATTAAGACCTGCACTTCAAATTTTGAAGACTGCACCAGGTACAAAGCTTGTATCTGCATTCTTTATCATGAGTGTGCCAAATTGCGATATGGGTGAGAATGGCACATTTATCTTTGCAGACTGTGCGCTAAACCAAAATCCGAATGCTGATGAAGTCAGCGAAATTGCTATTTCTTCGGCAGACTCATTTAAAAAACTTGTTGGTGCAGAGCCGACAGTTGCAATGCTTTCTTACTCTACATATGGCTCAGCAAAGAGTGAATTAGTAGAAAAAATGCAGGAGGCTACAAGACTTGCAAAGGAAAAGGCGCCTGATTTGAAGCTTGATGGCGAATTACAGCTTGATGCTGCTATTGTTGAATCAGTAGGTAGGCAAAAAGCACCCGAATCAACTGTTGCAGGTAAGGCAAACGTACTTGTGTTCCCTGATCTTAATGCAGGAAACATCGGCTACAAGCTTGTTCAAAGACTTGCAAAGGCAGAGGCTTACGGACCGATACTTCAGGGTATTGCAAAGCCTGTAAATGACCTTTCAAGAGGTTGCACCGCAGAGGATATTGCGGGGGTAATAGCAATAACTGCCATTCAAGCCCAAAATTAACACTTGTCTGTATAAAATTGCCCATCTTACCACTTTTTGTTTGGGGTGGTACAAATCGTACAGCACCCAAACTTCAAAGTAGCAATATGAACAATTTTCTTTCAGACAAAACAACAACCTGTTTAGAGTATTTTGTTAATTTAAGATATATTAAGTAAAATTGTTCAAAGCGGCAAGTGCGAATAATTTTCTGTCAGACAAATAAAGAACATATTTAGAGCATTTTGTTAATTTAACATTTATAAAGTAAGATTGTTTAAACATAGAAAGGAAAGATAAAAATGAATATATTAGTAATAAATGCAGGTTCTTCATCATTAAAATATCAGCTTATAGATATGACAAAGCATAATGTTTTGGCAAAGGGTCTTTGCGAAAGAATAGGAATAGACGGTTCAAATCTTCAACACACAAATGTCGCAAAGGATAACAAAGTTAAGATAGAAAAGCCTATGAAAGACCATGGCGACGCTATACAAATGGTAATTGATGCACTTGTTGATGGTGAACACGGTGTTATTTCATCAATGGACGAAATAGGCGCAGTAGGCCACAGAGTAGTGCATGGTGCAGAAACATTTGCAGATTCATATTTAATTACAGAAGATGTAAAAGTAGCGCTTGATGCATGTGTTCCGCTTGCACCTTTACACAATCCTGCAAATATCATAGGCATAAACGCTTGCGAAAAGATTATGCCAAATGTTCCTCAGGTAGGTGTATTTGATACTGCATTCCACCAGACAATGCCCGCTAAGGCATTTATGTACGGTTTACCATACGAAATGTACGAAAAAGAAAAGATAAGAAAATATGGTTTCCACGGAACAAGCCATAAGTATGTATCACAAGAGGCTGCAAAATTCTTAGGTAAGGACCCGTCAGAGGTTAAAATAATAACATGCCATTTGGGTAACGGTTCATCAATAAGTGCGGTTGACGGTGGCAAATGTGTAGACACATCAATGGGCTTTACTCCGCTTGATGGTGTTGTTATGGGAACAAGAACAGGTACTATGGACCCTGCAGTTGTAACTTATCTTCTTAACAAGGGAATGTCATCAAAAGAAGTTGACGATTTAATGAACAAAAAATCGGGCGTATTTGGTGTTTCGGGAGTTTCATCAGATTTCCGTGATTTGAGCGCTGCAGCCAATAGCGGTAATGAAAGAGCAAAGCTTGCACTCGAAATGTTTGCATATGGTGTAAAGAAATATATTGGCTCATATGCAGCGGCTATGGGCGGTGTTGACGCGGTTGTATTTACAGCAGGCGTTGGCGAAAATGACGCACAAACAAGAGCCGATATAACAGAGGGTCTTGAATTTATGGGAATAAAAATTAACCCGGAAAAGAACAGCGTAAGAGGTACAGTAGATATAAGTGCTGATGATGCAACTGTTAAAACTCTTGTAATTCCAACAAACGAGGAATTGATGATTGCTATTGACACAAAAAGAATTGTTGAGGGCTAATTAAATATCAAAAATCAAGGGGTTGTTAGAAATAACATCCCCTTATTATAAAATCTGTGGAGAGGGTGTGTTTGTTGTGTCATATATGGACAACAATATAGAAACTATGCCAAGAAGCGAATTAAAAAAGCTTCAGGGAGAAAGACTTGTATGGCAAGTAAAAAGAATGTACGAAAATGTTGAATGCTTTAAAAAGCGTATGGACGAAAAAGGCTTAAAGCCCCAAGACATAAAAGGTATTGAGGATTTACATAAGCTTCCGTTTGCGTACAAGCAGGATTTGAGGGATTACTACCCCTATGGATTATTTGCCGAGCCTTTGAAAAACATTAAGAGAGTTCATGCCTCAAGCGGTACAACAGGTAAGAGAATAGTTGTTGGCTACACACAAAATGACCTTGATATGTGGTCGGACTGCGTTGCAAGAATGATGCGAGCAATAGGTCTTGATGAAAATGATATTTTTCAGGTATCGTTTGGTTACGGGTTATTTACAGGTGGTTTTGGCTTGCATGCAGGTGCAGAAAAAATAGGTGCAACGGTTATTCCTATTTCGTCAGGTAACACTTCTTTGCAGATACAAACAATGATAGACTTTAAAGCTACTGCAATATGCTGTACACCATCATATGCAATGTATATAGCAGAAGAAATTGAGAGATTAGGTGTAAAAGACCAGCTTTCACTAAAGGTTGGAATTTTTGGCGCAGAGCCATGGAGTGAAAGTATGCGCCGCGAAATAGAAGATAAGCTTGGCATACGTGCTTATGATATATATGGTTTATCCGAAATATTGGGCCCCGGTGTTTCTTGCGAGTGTGAATATCAATGCGGTATGCACGTCTGGGAGGACCATTTCATTCCTGAGATTATAGACCCCGATACAGGTGAAGTTTTACCTGAGGGCAGTACGGGTGAGTTGGTGTTTACAACTATTTCAAAAGAGGGCTTTCCTGTTATAAGATACAGAACAAGAGATATCTGTTCACTAATCTATGAACCATGTAAGTGCGGAAGAACACACGTAAGAATGAATAAGCCAAGCGGCAGAAGTGATGATATGCTTATAATAAGAGGCGTAAATGTATTCCCGTCGCAAATTGAGGAAGTGCTTTTAGACATAAACAATGGTGAAATCACGCCAAACTACCTAATAAAAATAGACAGAGTAAATAATACCGATACATTTGATTTAGATGTAGAAATGAGCGAGAATATGTTTGCAGACGATATTAAGAGTATCAACATTGTCGAAAAACAAATTACCGAAAAGCTTCGTTCAACTCTTGGACTAGGCGTTAAGGTACATCTTGTAAACCCTAAAACCATTCAAAGAAGTGAGGGTAAAGCAAAAAGAGTACTCGATATGAGAAAGCTTTAATTAAAGGGGGAAACTGACCATGATTGTAAAACAAATTTCAGCCTTTATAGAAAACAGAAAAGGAAGATTAACAGAAATTGCAGATATACTTGCCAAAAACAATATTGATATTTCTGCACTTTCTTTGGCAGACGCGGCAGAATATGGCGTTTTGAGGATGATTGTAAATGACTCAAAAAAAGCAAAGGAAGTTCTGGGCGAGATGGGTATTATAGCAAAGGTTACAGATACACTTGCTGTAGCAATAGACGACCAACCAGGCGGATTTGCAAATGCACTACATATTTTAACCGATAACGAAGTAGAAATAAAGTATATGTATGCTTGTATTTCACACGAAAAGGGCAAAGCGCTTATGATACTGAGTGTAGAAGATGTTGAGGCAGCAGAAAAGCTTATTAACAACACCAATGAGGGTAAAGTATCACCATCAGCTATTTACAGATTTTAAAAGAGGCTGTTGTATTTAGCACAGATTATTTAAGTGCAAAAAAGGGCAGTCTGTATAAATTCGATATTGCGAGTTTTAAATCCACAGGATTTAACTGTTTGAGCAATAGAATTTATACAGATTGTCCCTTTTGTTTTATGAAATATATAATTATCTTTTATTTGATTTTTTCAATCAGGTTTTCACCGCTCATATCCTGATATACACCAAAACGTTTCAAACCATACATACACTGGGGAAGACCCTTAACAAGTTGGTTTTTACCTTCTTCTACGGTAACAGAGGCGTGGTATCCGGCATTTTTTAGCACTACATCACTAAGCGGTGAATGTATTCCATGCGGATAGGAAAGTGCAATAACGCCATTACCGATATTTGCTTCTATTTCTTCCTTTGATTTTGTTACATCATCAAAGAAAATTTTGGCAAAATCACTGTCGCTCTCGCCCTTTAGCTTGCTTGCACCCTGGCGGTAAACACTGTCAAGCTCCGCCACATTGTGCATATCGTAGGTGTGGCTTTGTGTTCGTATAACGCCTGCCTCATACATTTTCTTGCCCTGCTCATAGGTATAGTGAGGGTTTATTTCTTTGCCCGTATCCTTGTACGTGTCTTTACCTGTTGTTACACCAACTGCAAACACAACAGCACTCATTTCGTGCTCCTTTAATATGGGGTATGCATTTTCGTAATTTGACGCATATCCGTCATCAAAGGTTATAATAATACTTTTTTCGGGCAGGGGAGTATTATTCATTACATATCCATATACATCATCAAAGGTAACTGTTGTATAGCCATTATCTTTTAGCGTCTGCATATGCTCGTTAAATCTTTCAGGTGTAATTGATACATCCCCTGTTTTATATGATATATCGTGATACATAAGTATAGGTAATTCATATACATAATTGCTTTTGTTATCTGTAATAGCGGGGGATACAAAAATCTCTTTTGCTCTGTCTAAAGCATTGTAAGATGTGGTGTAGTGCCCAAACCCCTGGGGGATATATACATCGCCATCGCCGAATATATATGCGAGTGCCATTGCGCCGACATCATTTCTAAAATGTGCATCATCATAGAAATATCTGCAATCATAGCTTATTGGCGAATAGCCTGCAAAATCATAAAAAGGTGTAACATTTGCAATTTTTTGCCAATATTCACAAAGGTCCTGAGCGTTGTAGTCCTCTGTTTCTGTAGCATAGTTCGGTGAGGCAATAAGGGTAAAGTTTACGTTGTTTTTCTCGCATAATTCTTTTATAGCCTTAATATCTTCCACTGCCTCATCAATGTATGGCAGTTCTTCTCTTTCTTCGCGATAGAGGAAAAATCCGTCATTTGCATTTATATGTTCATCTTCGCTCATAAGATATTCAACATCACGTACTGATTTGTTGTATGCACCTGTTTGGGGAATAAATACTTCATCAGCACTTGGAAGATAGTCGCGCTTTAGATAAGCTTCTATTTTATCGAACGAATACTGAAGATTTAAGAGTGCATATTTTAAATAAAATAACAACTCATTCTCGCCCGAAACCTTTGCATGAAGATTTCCCTTTGTTTTATCGTCCTCATAGTCGTATTGATAAACCTCTTCAAGACCAATATTTAAAATGATATTTTTCGCATTGTAATTTTCTACTATATACTCAATCGTCTTGCGGTTGTCTGCCATATCTCCACCATAGGAGAGCATATTATAAAAGCTTGCACCGTCATAGTACTTATTTAGCTTTTCTATGGGATACGCGCTTGTTTTTGAACTGCCTACAATATATGAGTCATACTTTTCGTAATTTTTATCAAGATATGCAATCTTTGCTATTCGGGGGTTTTGAGTCATATTATATTCGTAGTAGTTAAGTATCCTGTCCCCAAAAATTCCAAACGGGTCAACTGCTATGTTAAATGCCGCAATAAGAGCGCAAAAGAGCGTAAGCGAAATAAAAAAAGTTAATAAGAATTTTTTCAACACTCACACCTCCTAAAATTGAAAATACAAAAAGTTAGAAACTTGTCCCATACTAAATAGCGACAAAGCCAATAAAAATGCAGAAAATATTGCATATTTTACACCTGGCTTAAAGTTATCTGCAATTTCGTTTGAGTTTTTAAAACCAAAGGTTATGATTGCAGACAGAATAAGAAGTATTACTATGCCTGTATTTTGCGACAGGTATAGGCTTAATTGCTCACCGAGATTTGATACGGGTGTAAACATTACCTTATACACTTCTATTGCCTGTATTGTTGTAAAGCTGTCGAATAATACACGTACAAGTACCGAGAAGAAGAATGTCAATGCCCATGCAATAGGGAATGGTAGTTTTTTGCGGTGCAGTGTCATAATATTTGCAAAGCATACAAAAACACCATTTGCAATACCCCACCATATATAATGATACCCAACTCCATGCCATATTCCCGATACTATAAATGTTATAAGTGTAGCAAATATAAGCTTTATAATACCGTTGCCAAAATGGAATATGTTCTTAAAAACCTTATCGTTTAAAAATTCTGAAATAGTTATGTTCCATCTGCGCCAGAAGTCTGCAAAATTGCGTGCTTTATATGGCGAGTTAAAGTTCTGTGCAAGCTCGATGTTAAAGAGTCTGCCAAGTCCCAGAGCCATATCTATATATCCCGAAAAGTCGAAGTAATAAGCAAATGTATATGATAGCACCGCGCTCCACGCGTTTATCAAGCCTGACGGTGTTTCGAGCGCATAAAACTCGGAGGCATGTGCTATAAGTGGATCTGCAATTACTGTCTTTTTAAAACAACCTATTGCAAAAAGCAATATACCAAGCATTATGTTTTTGCTATCATATTTAGCAAGATTTTCGCCGCTAAGCTGTGGCATAAATTTATCATGCAAAGCAATGGGTCCGACTATAAGGTGTGGGAAAAATGTTACAAATACCATATAATCTGTAAATTTATATCCCTTTGCATCTTTGTTGTAGCTGTCAGTTATATACGATATAAGCTGGAATGTGTAAAAAGAAATACCTAACGGAAGTATTATATTTTTCATAGTAAAATCTGTGCCAAAAATAAGATTTACATTTTCAAAAAAGAAATTACGATACTTAAAGTAGAATAGCAGTGCAAGATTTTCTAATATACCAACTGCAAATAAAACCCCACGTAAGCCTTTGTTTTTTACCTTGTCCGACTGTAATGACGAACTTATAACAAAGTTAAAAAGCGCAGTGCCTACTAAAATGGGAAAGATTTTTAAATTGCCAAAGCCATAAAAAAACAGTGATGATAATATTAACCACCATTTCATGCCCGATATTTTATTGCCTTTTCTAAGAAGTGAGTATACAATGTATACCACAGGGAAGAAAAAGAATATAAATTTATATGATGAAAAAACCATAATATTAACCGCTTTCTTAAATAGTAATCGCAATAATTATAGCATAAATTATGGTAAAAGTCAAATTATTACAAATAAAACAGACGAAAAATCGTCTGTTTTATTTGTAAATTCTATTCAATTTTGTTTACAGGTTTACTTTTGTCTTTTAATGTTGCCCATATAAGAGCAACTACCCAACCAATAAATGTCCAACCAAGAAATATGTTAAGTAGTAAAATAGCTGTCTTTTGAATGTGGTTTCTCTTATAAGCAATAAATGACGGAATAAACAATACTACAAAAACAAATAGGATTAGTGGCAAAAATGGCAGTACAGACATTATGGGTGAAATTTCACCTGGAGGTGATGATATAGCAACTGCTGCACTTTCTGCATAAGCAACAATTCCAAATAAATTCATAATAATATTTCTCCTTTCAATTTATACAAATTTTAATTTGAATGGCTATAACACATTACTCCTACCTTTCTTTGCCGAGTTTTTTACAAATTAAAAAATGCGCCAACCGAAGCTGACGCATAAAAACGCAAACTCCGATTGTCGCTAAACATAACTTAAATATATAGGCAGGAATAATCCGCTATGATACCTAATGGAGCTTGCAATTTTTTCAAACTCAAAGATATCATAACAAAATAAAGAATATATTATTCCTATAAAAACAAAATACTCCTACCTCAATTATATTAAGTTATGTTTAGCATAATTATTATACCACAATAATCATTAAATATCAAGATAATTTTATACAAAAACAAACAAAAAAGGTGTTTTTTGGTTTTACCAAAAAACACCTTTAATATTACATGTCTGCAATAACTTTGTTGATTTTTTCAACTACTGCATCTACGTCCTGACCGTGTACCATACATGCATCACCGATTGATTCGCTTTGTGCTGACGGACAACCAAGACAGTGCATACCCATCTCTAAAAGAATGGGGGCAACATCTTGGGCATTTATTTGAAGTAACTCACCAATTAAAGTATCCTTTGTTATTTTAGCCATTACGACTCACCTCCCTTATCGTCTTTAAAACATTCATTAAACTCATCAGAGTCGATTGTTTCTTTCTCGAGCAGTTTTTGTGCTACAAGTTCAAGCTCTTTTGAATAATCCTTTAAAAGCTGCTCTGATTTTTTGTATTGCTCGCTAAGAATTCTTTTAACCTCTTCGTCAATATCTGCGGCAACCTTTTCGGAATAGTTTTTGGCATGACCAAAATCTCTGCCTATAAACACCTCACCGCCCTCGTCGTAGCAAACGGGACCGATTGTGTCGCTCATACCATATTTTGTTACCATTTTACGTGCAAGCGCAGTTGCTCTCTCGAGGTCATTTGATGCACCTGTACTTATATCGTCCATAGTAAGTGCCTCGGCAACTCTGCCGGATAGCATAATAACCATCTGGTTTAGCATTTCGTTTCTTGATGAGTACATTTTATCCTCATCAGGCATATACATTGTAAATCCGCCCGCTCTGCCTCTTGGTACTATAGAAACCTTGTGTACTGATGATTCATTATCAAGAATTTTTGCCGCAACCGCGTGGCCTGCCTCATGATATGCAGTAAGACGTTTTTCTCTGTCTGTTATAACACGTGATTTCTTTTCTGCACCCATCATAACCTTAAGGTTTGCGTCTTCAATATCCTGCTTTGTTATATTTGTGTGGCTTCTTCGTGCAGCAAAAATTGCCGCCTCATTCATAAGGTTTTCCAAATCTGCACCACTGTATCCCGTGGTTTCTCTGGCAATTTTCTCCAAATCCACATCCTCGCTGACGGGTTTGTTTTTGGAATGTACCTCTAAAACTGCTTTTCTGCCAACGGCGTCAGGGAGGTCAACAACCACCTGTCTGTCAAATCTGCCGGGTCTTAAAAGTGCAGGGTCAAGTATGTCGGGACGGTTTGTAGCCGCAATCATAATTACACCGTCATTCTCGCCAAAACCGTCCATTTCAACAAGTAACTGGTTAAGGGTTTGCTCCCTTTCGTCATGGCCACCACCCATGCCTGCGCCTCTTTTTCTGCCGACAGCGTCTATTTCGTC
>JAZNPJ010000138.1:0-10944 GCA_045589635.1 Clostridia bacterium | reverse complement strand
AATGATGTTGAGGATTACGCAAGCAGTTTTCTTCGCGCAGTGTTTATGGATATTGATTACTTTAACTATGACAGAGTATATAAAGATATTACCTTTGAAGATATTACAAAACGCTTTATAAACCATTTTACGAGAGAAAGGGCGGCATTGTCTGTCATTAACCCTGTAAAATCCGAGTAATTGTGATTGCAGAAAGGAAGTAAAGCAAATGAAAATTATAATTATTGGGGCAGGCAAAATCGGTCAGCAACTCACTCAGCAGCTTTCCAATGAGGACAATGAGGTAGTTGTTATTGATAGAAAGAGAGTGTGTGTTGAAAGCCTTTGCAACCACTGCGACGCTTTAGGTGTTGTGGGAAACGGTGCAAGTATAAACGTATTGGAAGAGGCAGGTGTTCGCGGTGCCGACCTTGTTGTTGCAGTAACAAACTCCGACGAGCTTAATCTTTTGTGTTGTCTTTTGGCAAAAAAGACAGGAAACTGTCAGACAATAGCACGTGTTCGTTCGCCTGAGTACAGAGAAGAAATTTCGCTTATAAAAGAAGAGCTTGGGCTTGCAATGGTTATTAACCCCGAGCTTGCGGCGGCAATGGAAATGGCACGTGTTTTGCGTTTTCCGTCGGCTATAAAAATAGAAACATTTGCAAAGGGCAGAATAGAAATTCTAAAATTCCGAGTTGGTGAGGATAGTGTTCTTATTGACATGCCTATTTCGCAAATAATATCTACCTTTAACTGCGATATATTAGTATGTGCAGTAGAAAGAGGGGAAGAAATCACAATTCCAAGAGGTGATTTTGTAATTCGTGAGGGTGATATAATATCAATTACAACCTCGCCCGAAGCTGCGGCGCACTTCTTTAAAAAGATAAAGGTAAAAACCAACCACGTAAAGGACGCAATACTTGTCGGCGGCGGCAATATTACGTATTATCTTGCGCAGGCGCTTATTAAGTCTGGTATAGGTGTAAAAATTATAGAAACAGACCTTAACCGTTGTAATTTTCTTGATGAGAATTTAAAAGGAGCAGTTATAATCAATGCCGATGCAAGCGACGGTGAGCTGTTGTTGGAAGAAGGTATTGAAACAACGGGCGCATTTGTTGCACTTACCAATATGGACGAAGAAAATATCATGCTTTCTCTTTATGCCAAAAAGTGCTCAAATGCGAAGCGTATTACAAAAATCAACCGTATAACCTTTGATAGTGTAATATCATCTCTTGACCTTGACACAGTAATTCAGCCAAAGAATATAACTGCTGATTATATTGTCCGTTTTGTACGTGCAATGAAGAACTCGCTCGGGTCGAATGTACAGTCTTTATGTCATATAATTGAGGGTAAGGCAGAGGCACTTGAGTTTATAATAAGAACACAGTCGGGCGCTACAAATATACCGCTCGAGAAATTAAAGCTTAGAAAAAACACACTTATTGCGGCAATAGGACGTAAGGGTAAGATGATAATTCCAAGAGGACAGGATACAATACAGACTGGTGATACAGTTATTGTTGTAACAACACAAAAAGGTCTTGACGATATAGCAGACATACTTGAATAGGGTTGGTGATTACATATGCGATACAGACAGATTGTTTATATACTCGGTATGGTGCTCAAGTTTGAGGGTTTGTTCTTATGTCTGCCGATAATTACAGCGTTATGCTATGCTGAAAGTCAGAGTGCTATATGCTTTGCATATACTGCTTTTGGATGTCTTTTAACAGGTGTATTACTATCCTTAAAAAGGCCAAAGAACAACTCACTTTATGCAAGAGACGGATTTGTTATAGTTTCTCTTTCGTGGCTTTTGATGGGTGTTGCGGGTGCAATACCAATAGCAGTACTGGGAAAAACATCTTATATAAATGGCTTATTTGAAGCTGTTTCGGGCTTTACAACAACAGGTGCCACTATTTTTGGCAATGTTGAAGTTTTACCCAAAAGCCTTTTAATGTGGCGAAGCTTTACCCACTGGATAGGCGGTATGGGTGTACTTGTGTTTATTATGGCAATTTTGCCTCTTTCGGGCGGATATAATATGAATATTATGAGAGCCGAATCACCAGGCCCGTCTGTCGGAAAGCTTGTGCCTAACATCAAAAAAACAGCAGCTATTCTTTATGCTATATATATTGGACTTACTGCATTAGAATTCATATTTTTGCTTTTAGGTAAAATGTCAGTTTTTGAGGCACTTAACACTGCCTTTGCAACTGCAGGAACAGGCGGATTTGGAGTCAGAAACGACAGTATAGGCTCATATTCATCATATATACAAATAGTAATAATTGTTTTTATGGTGCTCTTTGGTGTAAACTTTTCGGCATACTATCTTTTACTTATACGCAAGTTTAAGGATATATTTAAAATCTCAGAGGTATGGGTATATTTATTTATCTTTACAGTATCCGCACTTTTGATAGGAATAAATATTGTGCCGATGTATGATGGCTTTGGAGAAGCAGCAAAGCACTCATTCTTCCAGGTTGCATCAATAATGTCAACCACAGGTTTTATGACAGTTGATTTTGATTTATGGCCGCAGTTTTCGAGAACATTGATGGTAGTGCTTATGTTTGTAGGTGCGTGTGCAGGCTCTACTGGCGGAGGTATGAAAGTATCAAGATATATGATTCTGTTCAAGACTATGGCAAAAGAGTTACAAACAATAATTCACCCCAAAAGCGTAAAGACAATAAAAATGGACCAAAAGACTATTCCGCACGAGGTTCTTCGCTCGGTTAATGTGTACACTGCAATGTTTTTTGTAATATTTGCCATCTCATGTCTTTTGCTTTCGCTTGATAATCACGATTTAATAACGAGCTTTACCGCAACTGCAACCACAATGAATAACGTAGGTCCTGGTCTTGCAAAGGTAGGCCCCACCTGTAATTTTGGATTTTTCAGTGCATTTTCCAAGATTGTTATGATTTTTAATATGCTTGCCGGACGTCTTGAGCTTTTACCGATATTGGTGTTATTGTCGCCCCGCACATGGAAAAATTAAATATGAAAAAATATTTGGCGCATCTTACCACTTTTTGCTCGGGGCGGTATAAACATACAGCACCCTCGCAAGAAAGCGGCAATCTGCTCGAATATTTTTCCATATTTGAGTTGGTGTATTTGTCGCATTGTAGGGAATGCATTTATGCATTCCGCAATATAAAACGAATAAATCAATTCCCTGCAATGAGAAAATGAAAGGAGAAAAAATGCGTTTTTCTACATTCTCACATAAAGGCTCCCGCACTCAAAATTGCGACAGAGTTGAAAAAATAATACAAGATGGTATGTGTGCTTTTATTTTGGCAGACGGCGGGGACTTCTGCGGTGATATTGCCGCAGAGCTTATATGCACCACTGCAACAGATGAATTAAAAAAAGACCTAAGAGTTGACAGTGCAATTTTAAGCAAGTGCTTTGAAGCCACACAAAAAACCATAACCGAAAAAGCAGAGCACCAAGAGGGCTTTAAGAACATATGCGCCTCTTGTGCAATTCTTTTGTTTGATAAGGATAAAGCAATCTGGGGACATATCGGAAATTGCAGAGTATACTGCCTTAAAAACTCAAAGGTTATATCCGTAACTGATGACCACACAGAGGCGTATAAAAAGTTTTCTCAAAACGAAATAAAATACAACGATATTGCAAAACTTGATAATGGCATGCTGCTTATAAGCATAAATGCAAAAAACACAATAGGAGCAGATGTTTCGGATATAAAGAAAATAGGCGAGCAACATTCGTTTTTAGTTTGCAGTGATGGTTTTTGGAAAAATATCGATATAGAGGCAATACAGGATTTTAAGAAAGAGTCGGACGGTACAAAGACATGGCTTTCGTCAATGCTTTCGGTAATCGAAAAAAGAGCAAAGGCGGATTGCGACAGTATAAGTGCAGCAGCTATATCAATGAAATAACAGTTTGAAAGGAATTTTATAATGTTTAATATAGTTTTGGTTGAACCGAGAATGCCGCAGAATGTGGGAAATATCGGCAGAACCTGTGTTGCAACGGGTTGCTCTTTACATATTGTCCACCCCATTCCGTTTCAGATTACGGATAAAAATGTTAAACGTGCAGGGCTCGATTACTGGCAGGATTTGGATTTGCACGAGTACACGGATATCTACGATTTTTTTAGAAAAACACAGGGTGCAAGATATATTTTTGCAACAACAAAATCAAAGAAAAATTATTCCGACATTACATATAATGCGGATGATTATATACTTTTTGGCAGAGAGGATAAAGGTCTTAGCGAGCTTTTGCTTGCAATGCACCCCGAAACTGCTGTAAGAATTCCTATGATAAATGAGACAAGAAGTCTTAATTTATCAAACTCTGTTGCTATTGTTGTATACGAGGCAATGCGGCAGAATAATTTTGGAACATGTCATTGATTTTAAGGAGGAAAAAACATGTCAAAAATCAAAATAGTAATAGATACAGGCGCAGATATGCCACAGGAGCTTATAGAAAAATACGATTTTGGACTTTTGAGTTTTCTTAGCATATTTGGTGAGGAAACATATGTTACGGGCAAGAATATAACAAATGCAGAATTTTTTGAAAAACTTACAACAAGCGGTATATTCCCCACTACTTCACAGACACCGTACGGGGACATGTACGACTATCTGTTAAAAATGTGTAAAGAAAACGAAAGTGTAATATATTTTACACTTTCATCAAAAGCGAGCGGACAACACAACACCGCACACATTGTAAGGGAAGAAATTTTAGAGGAATACCCCGAGGCTGATTTGCACATAGTGGATACACAAAGCTTTTCTTTATACATTGCACAGACTGCCATACATGCAGCCGAGATGGCACAGGCGGGCGAAAGCGTAGAGAATATAATAGAGGAAAGCAAAGAATATATAAAGACTTGGAAAGCATTCATGCTTGTAGACACACTAAAATATCTCGAAAAAGGGGGAAGACTCGGTAAAACTGCTGCATTAGTGGGAACGCTTTTGGATATAAAGCCGATTTTAACAATCGAGGACGGTCTTGTTGGGTCATTGGATAAGGTACGCGGTAAAAAGAAGCTTGTGGATAAGCTTATAGAAAGAGTTGAGGAATATCCCGAATTTGACAGCGAAAACCCCGAATTCCTTGTTATTCATTCTGATGAGGAAAAAGGTCAGGAGCTATCACAAAAACTCACAGACAAATATGGCGATGGTTGTGTAAAACTCTACAGTGAGTTCGGACCGATTATCGGCACACACGTAGCAACAGGTGCATTTGCAGTTCTTTGCAGAACAAAAAGATAATGGATATTTTTATAAACAGACTAAAAGAGGCCATGCAAAAAAAACAAATAACTGCCGCAAAGCTAAGTGCCATATCGGGTATAAGCAAACCGCTTATAAGTATGTATCTCTCAGGAAAGACAACACCACGGGAGCGTAACATACAAAAGCTTGCAGAGGCACTTGAAGTGGATTGTATGTGGCTTAGCGGTAATGATTTGTTTTGCGATAGTGAGGGTAAAAGATTTAAGAAGGTTACATTGCCCGTTCTTTTTGAGGCAGAGTAAGTTTTTTGGCTAAAACTCTTGAAAAAGCATAGTATGTATGATAAAATTAAGGCAATGAAATCTGAAAGGAATAAGATATGTATAAAATTGCAGGGTTGTATGTGGACTACGAGCCACAATATCCACGACTATCACGTCAGAGCGAAATTTATAAATGTGATGATGAAAATGTAAAGGCAAACATAAAAATACGTTTTGGCAAAGGGTATCTTGAGGAAAGACAAACAGAAAATCCGCATCTTAGTGTTGAGGATTGCGAATACATATGGGTGGGCAGCGAATTTTACGAGGTGCTGCCTGAGTTTGACGCATTTTTACTTCATTCCTCTGCGGTGGTATATAATAACCAGGCTTTCCTTTTCAGTGCACCGAGCGGTACGGGTAAATCGACACATACACAATTATGGCTAAAGCAGTTTGACGGTGCATACATCTTAAATGACGATAAGCCTGCCATAAAATGTGAAGATGGTAAATTTTATGTTTACGGAACACCTTTTTCGGGAAAGACAGACCTCAATGTAAATGCACGTGTGCCCTTGCAGGGTATTTGCATGCTGCAAAGAGGCGAAAAAAATCATATAGAAAAAATACCAACAGATGAGGCTTTGTTTAACATATTAAATCAGACCTGCCGTCCTGTTGATGAGGATAGAATGGACAAGCTTTTAAACATTTTAGATAAAATGGTAAAAGCAGTGCCGATATATAAACTCGCTTGTAATATGAACCCAGAAGCGGCAGTGGTATCATATAATGGAATGAAAGGAGTCTGAAAAATGAAGATTAAAAAAGGATTTATGTTACGAAATGTCGGCGACAAAAATATTGTTGTTGCAGTAGGTAAGGCGTCTTTGGAGCTTAACGGTCTTATAACCCTGAATGAAACAGGGGCATTTATATGGAAGATGTTGCAACATGGTTGCGAATATGATGATATTTTAAAAGCTATCTTAAACGAGTTTGATACAAACGAAGAAACTGCAAAAATAGGAATAGATGCATTTTTAGAAGAAGTCAGGACGGCTAATCTTTTAGAAACCGAATAAGAAAGGACATCTTAAAATGCTTAGTGGAAAAACAGTACTCTTATGTGTAAGCGGGTCTATCGCAGCATATAAGATTGCAAATCTTGCACGTATGCTGACAAAGGAAAACTGCTCTGTGCATGTTATTATGACAAAAAATGCAACTAACTTCATTAACCCCATAACATTCGAAACACTTACATCTCATAAATGTCTTATAGATACTTTTGACAGAAATTTTGAGTACAGTGTTGAGCATGTGGCACTTGCAAAGGCGGCAGATGTTGTCTTAATAGCTCCCGCAAGCGCAAATGTTATAGGCAAAATTGCAAACGGAATAGCGGACGATATGCTTACAACTACTGTTATGGCGTGTCCGTGTAAGAAGCTTGTATCCCCCGCAATGAACCATAATATGTTCCATAACCCCATAGTTTCGGATAATATAAAAAGATTAGAGCATTATGGCTACGAAATTATAAAGCCCGACTACGGAAGGCTTGCCAACGGTGATATGGGTGATGGACGTATGTGTGATGAGAGCGTTCTTTTTGACTACATAAAACGCGAAATTGCATTTGATAAAGACCTTAAAGGTAAAAATATACTTGTAAGTGCAGGTGCAACTATGGAGGCTATTGACCCTGTAAGATATATAACAAATCATTCTACGGGTAAAATGGGTGTTGCAATAGCCCAAAATGCAATGCTAAGAGGTGCAAATGTAACACTTGTTGCGGGACATATGGAGGTTAGCGCACCGCCATTTGTAAACACAATTCATGTTAAGAGTGCCAAAGAAATGGCAGACGCCATATTTAATGAATTTGAAAAATCCGATATAGTAATAAAAGCGGCGGCAGTTGCAGACTATACACCAAAAAACACAAGTGATGAAAAAATAAAAAAGAGCGATGGCGAAATGTCCATAGAGCTTACAAGAACGACCGATATAATAGCAACTCTTGGTTCTAAAAAGCGAAAAGGACAGATTATCTGCGGTTTTTCGATGGAAACGCAAAATGTTTTAGAAAATTCCAAAAAGAAGCTTTTAGAAAAAAATCTCGACTTAATTGCCGCTAATTCTTTAAAAACAGAGGGTGCGGGCTTTGGTTGTGATACTAATGTAATTACACTCATTTCTAATGAAAAAACCATAGAGCTTCCCAAAATGTCAAAGAGTGAGGCTGCAGCAAAAATATTAGACACCATAAAGGAATTACAAGGAGGAAACAAATTATGAAAATTTTAGTAACAGGCGGAGCGGGATATATCGGCTCACATACTTGCGTTGAGCTTTTAAATCAGGGCTACGAAATAGTTGTTTTGGATAATCTTATGAATTCATGCAAAAAAAGTCTTGAAGTTGTAAAAGAGTTAACAGGCAAGGACTTCCCTTTCTATGAAATTGATATGTTAGACTACAACGCAATGGAAACTGTATTTAAGGAACAAAAAATAGATGCAGTTATCCATTTTGCAGGTCTTAAAGCGGTTGGTGAGTCAACGCAGATTCCTATAACATATTATCATAACAATATAACAGGAACATTGCACCTTATGCAGTTAATGGAAAAATATGATGTTCAAAACATTGTATTCTCATCATCTGCAACAGTATATGGTACACCAAAAACTGTTCCTATTACAGAGGATTTTCCATTATCAACAACAAATCCGTATGGCTCAACAAAGCTTATGATAGAAAATATCTTAACAGATATTCAAAAAGCAAACAACAAGCTTTCAGTTACATTACTTCGCTATTTTAACCCTATAGGTGCACATAAGAGCGGAAAAATCGGCGAGGACCCAAAAGGAATTCCCAATAATCTCCTTCCCTACGTTGCACAGGTTGCAGTAGGCAAGCTAGAGAAAGTACATGTATTCGGTGATGACTATGCCACAAAAGACGGAACAGGTGTAAGAGATTACATCCACGTTGTTGACTTGGCTTTGGGTCATTTAAAGGCTATCGAAAAGAACACAGGAAGAAGCGGTGTTCATATATACAATCTTGGTACAGGTAACGGATACAGTGTTCTTGAGGTTATAAAGTCATTTTCAAAGGCATGCGGTAAGGATATTCCGTACCAGATAGACCCAAGACGTCCGGGTGATATTGCCGAGTGCTTTGCAGACCCTAAAAAAGCAAGAGAAGAGCTTGGCTGGGAGGCAAAAAGAGGAATTGAGGAAATGTGCGAGGATTCATGGAGATGGCAAAGTGCAAATCCAAACGGTTTTAACAACTAATTAAACGAGGTAAACTAAATGAAAAAACAATCAAGAAGCGAAGCAAGAAAAGACGCTTTCACGCTTGTATTTCAACTTAATCAGCATAGTGAAGAAATAAACGAAATGATTTATTATCTTTTAGAAGAAAAGCCTGAGAGTGAGGATAATCTCGGATATATCAGTTCAGTTGTTAAAGGTGTGGGCGAAAAAACAGAAGAGCTTGACCAAACTGTAGAAAAATATCTAAAGAGCAACTGGACTCTAAAGAGAATACCAAAGGTTGCGCACTCAGTTTTAAGGCTTGCAATTTACGAAATGAAATATGTTGAAGATGTCCCCGTAAGTGTTGCCATAAACGAAGCGGTGGAAATTACAAAAATATACGGAGATGACGAAGAGGCTAAGTTCGTAAACGGAATATTAGCGTCAGTTGCAAAGGAACTATGATTTTCTTGGGTTTTGATACTTCAAATTACACCACATCTGTTGGTGCAGTAGACGAAGACGGTTATAAAAACATTCGTCGCATTCTCCCCGTCAAGGAAGGTGAGAGAGGAATTCGCCAATCTGACGGGGTTTTCTTACACACAAAAAATATAGCCGACCTTTTTGATGATTTAAATATTAAAGATAAAGTAGGTGCCGTAGGAATAAGTACAAGACCGCGAAATGTCGACGGCTCATACATGCCCGTGTTTACGGTGGGCGAAGCTTTCGGCAGAGGTATAGCAAAAGCATTTAATGTCCCCGTATATGAATTTTCGCATCAGGACGGACACGTAATGGCAGGAATATATTCTGCAAATGCTTATGAGTTATTAGAGGATAAGTTTTTGTCGGTACATTTATCGGGCGGCACAACAGAAATTTTAATAACTAACCCGCAAAACGGATTTTCGCATGAGATTATAGGCTCTACAACAGATATAAGTGCGGGTCAGTATATAGACCGCATAGGTGTAAAATTAGGCTTGCCATTCCCTTGCGGTGTGCATATGGAGGTGCTTGCAAGGGGGACACAAAACGAAATTAAAATGCCCGTATCTGTTAGTGATACATATATGAGTTTTTCGGGTGTCGAAACCAAAATGGGGACATATATCGGCAAGTACACTGATGAGGAGATTGCATTCTCAACTTTAAAAAATATTGCAAAAATGCTTACATGTGCACTAAATAGTGCAGTTTGTAAAACAAATATAAAAAAGATACTTATAGTCGGAGGAGTTGCCTCAAACGAGGTAATTCGTGCAGAGCTTATAGATAACGTAAAAGCAAAGCTATACTTTGCAACAAAGGAATTATCGTCGGATAATGCAGTCGGTATTGCAGAGTTATCAAGATTGAAATGGAGAAAAATATGGAGCCAAGAACAGCCACCGTCTCACAAATAAACGGATATATAAAAACAATTTTAGATAAGAATGTTATCTTAAATAATGTATGGGTTAAGGGCGAATTATCAAACTTTAAGCCTCATTATTCGGGACATATCTACACCACCCTAAAAGATGAGGGCGGTGTATTAAAGGCGGTTATGTTTAAAGGTGCGGCATCAAAGCTTTCGTTTATGCCATCAGATGGTATGAAGGTTCTGGCGCGCGGCAGAGTGGGTGTGTATGAGCCGAGCGGTGCATATCAGCTATATATAGAAGAAATGATACCTGACGGTATTGGCGAATTATACGTTGCATATGAACAGCTAAAGGCAAAGCTTAGCGAGGAGGGACTTTTTGATGAGGGACACAAAAAGCCAATTCCCAAATTTCCACAAAGGATAGGTGTATCAACTGCTACAACGGGTGCGGCGGTAAGGGATATAATAAATGTCATTACAAGACGTTATCCGCTCGCGGAAATTATAATTTACCCCACTCAGGTACAGGGCGCAGGTGCATCCGGGAGCATTGTAGAGGCTATAGAGTATTTTAACAATAACGAAACAGTAGACACATTGATTGTAGGACGTGGCGGCGGAAGTATAGAGGACTTGTGGGCATATAACGAAGAAATTGTTGCCCGTGCCATATTTGCCTCAAAGATACCCATAATAAGCGCAGTGGGACACGAAACAGATTTTACCATTGCAGATTTTGTGGCAGATTTAAGAGCACC
>JAZNPJ010000137.1:0-7568 GCA_045589635.1 Clostridia bacterium | reverse complement strand
CTGTTTATGAAAAAGACGACGAGGCAAGGGATATATGGGTAAACGAGGTTGGTGTCAGTGCTGATAGAATAGTTAAACTTGGTAAAGAGGATAACTTCTGGGAGCATGGTACAGGCCCTTGCGGACCTTGTTCGGAAATATATTTTGACAGAGGCGAAAAATATGGTTGCGGTAGTCCTGATTGCTGCGTAGGCTGTGATTGCGACAGATTTATGGAAGTCTGGAATCTTGTATTTACTCAGTATGATAAAGACGAAAATGACAACTATAATCCACTACCTAACCCCAATATTGATACAGGTATGGGTCTTGAGAGACTTGCAGTTGTTATGCAGGATGTAGACAACTTATTTGAGGTTGATACAGTTCAGGATGTTATGAAGCATATATGTAAAATCGCAGCAGTTGAGTATAAAAAAGACGAAAAGAAAGATGTATCACTAAGAGTTATTACAGACCATATAAGAAGTACTGTAATGATGGTTTCAGATGGTGTAATCCCGTCTAATGAGGGTAAGGGTTACGTTTTAAGACGTCTATTAAGACGTGCTGCAAGACATGGTAAGCTATTAAATATCAATAAACAGTTCCTTTATGAGGTTGCAAACACTGTTATTGAAACATCAAAGCAGGCATATCCCGAACTTGAAGAAAAGAAAGATTATATCACTAAAATAATCAAAAAAGAAGAAGAACGTTTTGAAGCAACAATAGATAACGGTCTTATAGTCTTAAATCAATATATTTCATCAGCAAAGCAAGAGGGAAGAAATGCACTAAGTGGCGAAGAAGCCTTTAAACTTCACGACACATATGGTTTCCCGCTTGATTTAACTATCGAAATGGCAGAAGAAAACGGTCTTAGCGTTGATGTTGATGGCTTTAATGAAACTATGAATGTTCAAAAGAAGCTTGCACGTGATGCAAGAAAAGACGGTTCGAGCTGGGATGCAGATGAGGCATATGATTTTGAGCTTGAAAATGCGCAGACTGAATTTGTAGGATACGATAATTCAAATCTTGAGGTACAAAGTGTAATTTTGGGCATTGTTTCTGATGGCGAAATAAGCTCTTCAATACAAGAAGGCTCATCGGGAATTATTGTAACAGAAAAAACACCATTCTATGCCGAAATGGGCGGTCAGGAAGGCGATAGAGGTGTAATTTACAAAGACAATGCAAAAGCAGTTGTAAACTATACAAGAAAAACGGGCGACGGAACATATCTTCATGAGGTAGAAGTTATAAGCGGAGAGTTTGCAGTAAATGACGCTGTTACTCTTAGCGTTGACAAAGCAAACAGACTGGATATTGCAAGAAATCACAGTGCAACTCATTTACTTCATAAAGCATTAAAAGATGTTTTAGGTACACACGTTGCACAGGCCGGTTCACTTGTTACATCATCAAGACTTCGTTTTGACTTCTCACACTTTGAGGCTATGACACAAGAACAAATTAAGGACGTAGAAAATCGTGTAAATGATGCTATTTTAAGGAACCTTGAAATTATAGTACGTGAATTACCTATTGATGAGGCTAAAAATCTTGGTGCTGAGGCACAGTTTGGCGAAAAGTATGGTGATGTTGTAAGAGTTGTGTCTATGGGCGATTACAGTGTTGAATTCTGTGGCGGTACTCATTTGGATAATACATCAACATGCGGATTATTTAAAATTATAAGCGAGGGCGGAGTTGCCGCAGGTGTAAGACGTATAGAGGCTGTTACCGGTAAGGGTGTTTTAGAATATATTGCCGAGAAAGATGCACTTGTTGAGCGTACTGCTGTGGCACTAAAAACCAATCTTATAAATGAGATTGATAAAAAAGCACAAGGTATGGCTGCAGAACTAAAAGAGGCTCAAAAATCTATAGAGAGTATTCAAGCAAAGCTTGCATCAGCAAAAGCAAATGATATAATGGCAGGTATTAAGCATATAAATGACATTGACGTTTTGACAGCTCAGCTTGATGGTTCAAACATTGATGCACTTAAAAATGTTGCAGATAACTTTAAGAGTAAGAGCGAATGTGGAGTAATTGTACTTGCAGCAAATACCGATGGTAAAATAACCTTTGTTGCAATGGCTACAAAAGATGCAGTTAATAAGGGAGTACATTGCGGAAATATCATTAAAGAAATTACAGCTATTGCAGGCGGTCGCGGCGGCGGAAAGCCTGATATGGCACAAGGCGGCGGAGCTGACAGTACAAAGATAGATGATGCTCTTGCAAAGGTTGATGATTTGATAATTTCTATGACAAACTGATAAAAGGAGTTTCAAAAATGGATTGCTTATTTTGTAAAATAATTGCAGGTGAAATCCCATCAAATAAAGTATATGAAGACGATTATGTATTAGCGTTCAGAGATATTGACCCTCAGGCACCTGAGCATATTATTATTGTTCCTAAAGAACATATTGCAAGTGCTAATGATATAACAGCAGATAATGCAAAATATATATCTGCCATATGGGAGCAAATTCCACAGATAGCAAAAAAACTTGGTATATCTGAAGATGGATACAGAGTTGTAAATAACTGCGGTCAAAATGGCGGTCAGACAGTTAACCATATACACTTTCATCTTATGGGTGGCAGAGCTTTTTCGTGGCCTGCAGGTTGATTGCTATAATAAATAATGTTCTCTATAAACAACATCTACCATATGGTAGGTGTTGTTTTTATGTATAAATGTAAACATTTACAAAAACATTGACTTTTTGGCATATATTGTGCTATAATATGTAAAAATATTCTATTTATGAAGGAATTTAGGGTTAGATAGGATGGGAATGTTTGTAATTATTCTTTTGGTAATGGTTTTTATTGTTACTACATGTTTTATCATCAGCAAAAACAGTTACAAATCATTTGATGTTAATTGGTCTTTAAATGATGTGCTTGTCGGCTCATTTGGTTCGAAGGAACAGTTTAGAGACAACCTTATGAGAAACTATTATTATGTACCTGCAAAATATATAAATTCAGTAAAATCTCCAATCAATTATATTGCATTATATCAGTCAAACAAATTGTTTGGTAATGATGGAGGCATAAGATATTATGGACGTATAAGAGAAGTCAAACTCATTAAAAGAAAGGATATTGATTTTCCAATACGACTAAATAATGGGGAAGAACTATATTATATTTTTGGTATTGAAGAATGGAAAATGCTGCCGCGTACAATATCTGTTAAATGTGAGTATGTATCTGCACCAAAGTTTACTAATATTTTTCTTTTAAACCATTGTACTAATTCATATGAATTGTTTAATGTGGATACTCAAAAAGATTACCGCTTATTGCAGGCATTAAATAATATGGTAAATGATGTATCTTTAAAGAACAAAAGAAAGTTTGTTTATCGTATTTGCAAAGGACTGACGATAAGGCTTTCTGATGGATATTTTAATGTATTTCATAAAAGAAGAGCTCTTTTTAAGACATCACTTAAGGTATCTGATTTTGTCTATAATCCACGAAGTTATTTTAAAATGATAAAAGATAAAATAAGTAAGTATTTTTAATATAATATATAATTTATGGAGGTAATACATATGTGGTTTATATTCGCGCTTTTATCTGCAATTTTTGCGGCACTTACATCTATACTGGCTAAAATTGGTATAGAGGGAGTAAACTCAAATCTTGCAACTGCTCTGAGAACTGTAGTAGTTGTTATTATGGCGTGGGGTATGGTCTTTTTAACAAATACACAAGGAGGCATAACTGATATAAGTAAAAAGAGTTGGATATTCCTGATTTTATCAGGATTGGCAACAGGTGCTTCGTGGTTGTGCTATTATAAGGCATTGCAAATCGGGCAAGCGAGTAAGGTTGTACCCATTGATAAATTAAGCGTTGTATTCACCTTGATTCTTGCATTTATATTCCTGCACGAAGCATTTACGCTAAAGTCTTTTATCGGATGTGTTTTAATAGGTATTGGTACATTGCTTATGGTTATTTAAGAGTAAATTTTAAAAGGAGCTGTTTAAAAAGAATTTCTTTTTAAACAGCTCCTTTTGTGGATAGGGAAAAGATTTGGAATAAACAAACTGAGGAAAAGCAAGGCATAGCCTTGCTTTTGGTTATCCGAAGCTGTATGCGATACAGCGAGTGGCGAAGTTTGTTTATAGCAATAAAGGCTTAAATTTTATTTAACAGATACTTCGTCTGTTATTGTGCTTACAGGTCTCATGTTATTTAGAGTTTCCCAAACAAATACTCTTATAGTATCAACTTCGGCATCAGGCATATTAAACGATATTTCGTTGTTATCGTTTATAAACTCCTTGCAGAATGAAAGACATTTGTTTTTGTAAGCTGCAACAATTATACTGCTGCTTAACGGTACATTGTAAGGTGTAACAGTAATCTTTCCTGATTGGACCGTTGTTAGAGTTTTTGTTTCTTTCTTAATAGTAGCATCTTCGTATATTCCTACAATTTTGTTGCCATTTACATCAAGCAGCATAACGTCTGAAAATCCTATCATCTGTCCCTCGGCATCTGATGTGTTTATATCAAATGTAACAGTATATAAAATCCCGTTTTCTGTTGTGTCCTTGTCATTGCACGAAAGGACTGTTATTTCTGACATTTCCGATACATCAGAACCAGGTTGGGTTACATTTGACATTAAATCGCTTGTAAACATGTTACCGTTTTCAACTAAAACAGGTGTAAGAGCTTGGTTATCATAAAGCATCGAAATATTATAAGCTCCAATTCCGCTGTTTTCATCAACAATAACATTTACAGTAAGCTTATCGTCTTTTATGCTTGTGGTCATGCTAAGTTTTGTGTCTGTGTACTGTGTCTTTTTTGAATTTTGCGTATTAACCCTTGAAGCGGCAAGACTCTTTGATGTTGATTTATTTACCTCTACACTGCCGTCCATATATGCAACATCAACCATCTCGAAAAGATGATTTATAACTCCGTTTTCTTTAATATATAGGGGAGTAATTCCTTCTTCTGCACCGTCATTAACTTTAAAAGTAAGCTTTACTGCATTAGAATCATCGTGGAAACTTGTGTTGTTAATCCATAATAGCGATATTGCATCTTCAATTCCTGACTGTGCGCCTTTATCTATGTTAGTTGTAAAAATTCCGCCTAAAAGATTCTGGGCGCTGACAGGGGTTAGGATACTGTTGTCGTATTCAACAGATATTGCATATGCGGCAATGCCGGGATTATTCTGAAAATACAGAGTAGCTTCTGCATATCCGCCTGCGGTAGCACTAACATCACTTATACCTACTATCTGCATTTGTGCGGTAGGTACATCTATAAGCTCAGAAACAATGTGGCTTTCTTTCATATTATCACTTATAGCAATGCAGTTAAACATTGAGTTTTTCTTTAGCTTAAATGGGCCTGTATAAAGTGTTGATTTCTCTGTAGGTATATCACCATTTGTTGTGTAGTATATTTTTGCATTTTCTGTTTCACACCCAAGTGCTATTTTCATGCCGCTTACAGTCATATCTTTGGTGATTGTTGGAGTTTCTGTACGTTTTAATGTGTAGTTTACACTAACCATATCACTTGTTGCCATGCCGGGTTTAACTGCTATCATTTTTATTGTTGTATCATCTGCAATAGTAAACGGAGCCTCATAAACAGGTGATTTGATTGTGGGCTCTGTACCATCTGTTGTATAATAAATCTTTGCACCAGGTTCTGCAGATTCAAGTGAAATATATGAGTTTTTGTATATTGTTGTTTCTGCGGGCATGTGAGATGGTTTATTTAATTTTTTGACAGTAATATCTTCGCTGACAACATTGCCCGGGTTACAGTTATTGGCAACAACCAATACCTTGACAGTTATGTCTTTGTCAGTAAACCATTCATCTTTTGGCTTAACAACGTAATCACCATTTGAATCTACCTGCATATATATTTTTGCAGTTTCAGGGGTAGGTTCTGTTCCGTCCGTTGTATAGTAAACTGTAAAGTCTTTAAAGTACGTACCCATTTGTGTATAGTATGTCTTATTTGCACCGGCAATAGGAATGATGGTTATATTTTTACCGCCATTTACGTTTTGGGTCATGACTTTACTCATGACGTTAAAAATATATACATTGAATGTTTCTACTAAACTGTTTTCATATCCCTCGCCATAGCAGTATGCTTTGATTGTTGTGTCTGTATCAATGCATATGGGTGAAGTATAGTCTATACCATTTTCCTCGGTTGGTTCACTTCCGTCAAGTGTGTATTTAATTTTTACCCCATTAGGAGATTTTAGTGTAACATATGAACCCGATTTTAAATATGTTGAACTGTAAACCCCGTATGATGGTCCTGACACCTCGAGTTTGGGCTGTTTTGCCATATTGACATACACATTTTGACTTGTTAATGAACTGTTATATCTGTCAGCTGTAGTGTATACTTTCAGTGTGGCATTCTCTGTTATTCTGAAAGTGTCGGTATATAAAAATCTATTTGTGTTTGTGCTGGCAGATGGGTTGCTTCCGTCTAGGGTATAATACATCACAGCGTCATTTGGATTGGATGTAAGTGTTATATCGGCATAATCTTCGCCATACTTTACAGATATATATGTACTGGTTGATGCTACAATATAATATGTTGTTATAACTTCACTTTTTGCATATCCGTAACCAATGGCAAATGCCTTTATTGTTAAAGTATCTTTATCTAACTTAATTGTACCCGGCTCATAAATTTTACTTGATAAATCGGGTGTTGTGCCATCAAGTGTGTAATATACTGTCTGGGTACTGAAGTTTGTGTTTATAAAATCATCTCTCAATAGTTTTTTGGTACTGTTTGATGAAATTATGTCTGCAACAGGTACTGCCATTTCTCTGTATGCAATCTCACTGTTATCACAACCCTCAACAACTGCTAATGCACGTATAACAGTTGTTTTATATATATTAAGCGGTCCTTTGTATGTAGGACTGTTGGTTGTTGGTACACTTCCGTCCGTTGTATAATAAATTATTGCATTATCATCAGCTGATTCTATCTTTATTGACTTGCCACCTAAAATATCCTCATTTAATGATATCTCAGGATTTTTGGCTCTTTTTATTGTATATTCATAAGTAAGTGTGTTACTGTCAAGAAAACCCTCTTCTACCGCAAAGACTTTAAGTATTGCATTGGAAGTTATACCAAAAGGACCGGTATAAAGTATACTTTCCTCTGTTGGTGTACTGCCGTCGATGGTGTAGTAAATTTTTGCATCTTTGTTTGCTGTGATTGTTATTTTATCGTTTCTTGTAATTTCACCACTCGGCATATTAACAACAGGGTCGGCTGTATGACGTACAAGCACTGTTTCTGTATAAACATCACTTGCTTTTCTGTTTTCGGATACTGCAAATGCCTTTATTGTAGTATCTGCACTAAGCATAATTGCATCTTTGTATACAGATGATGATTTTGTGGGCTCAGTTCCGTCAAGAGTGTAGTAGATGGTTGAATCGGGAGTTTCCGATTTTAATTCTATCTTCATACGGTTGCCGTTCTTTGTTTTTACTACATAGGGTTTTTCTGTTGTATAAATC
>JAZNPJ010000136.1:0-5429 GCA_045589635.1 Clostridia bacterium | reverse complement strand
TTTTTGCCTGTATATTAACTGACTATTAACTTTTTGTAACTTATATTTAGTATAAATTTATTATACTCTATTTATTTATGCTTTGTCAATCAATAAAATAAAATTTACAATCTCTTAATAATTGTGATACTTGCAATTTTTGACAATTAGGTGTATAATTATTTTGTATTAAAAATTTTTGAGGTGTTTTAATTATGTACATAAAGGATATATTTAAAAATAAACATTCCGTCTATTCGTTTGAAGTATTTCCGCCAAAGAAAGCGGATAGTTTTGACGCGGTCAAAGAAACTGTAAAAAACCTCTCTTCAATGCCTATAGATTACATAAGCGTAACATATGGTGCGGGCGGGTCAACCACAAAAAGCACTCCCGACGTTGCAGATTTTATAGAAAACGAATGTAAAATGACATCACTTGCACATTTAACATGTATATCATCAGACAAAATACAGGTTAAATCCATCCTTGACGATTTGAAATCCAGAGGTGTGGAAAATATCCTTGCTCTAAGAGGTGATATTCCTAAAGACGGTTCTGTTACAAGTACATATAAATATGCCTCTGACCTCATAGGTGATATAAAAGAATATGGCGGTTTCTGCGTTGGTGCTGCGTGCTATCCTGAAATGCACCCCGAATCAGAAAGTATGGAGCAGGATATAGAAAATCTTAAAATAAAAGCAGACAGCGGCTGCGATTTCTTTGTTACTCAAATGTTTTTTGATAATGATAAATTTTATGATTTTAGAAATAAATTACAACAAAAGGGTATAAATCTTCCTATAACTGCAGGTATTATGCCACTTACGAATATAAAGCAGATTGAACGTATGTGTCTTTTATCGGGCGGTGCTTCTATGCCCTCCAAATTTACGCGTATGTTCGCACGCTACGAGCATAACAGCGAGGCTCTAAAGCAAGCAGGTATTGCATATGCCATAGACCAGATTACAGAGCTTTTATCCAACGATATTGACGGTATACATCTCTATACTATGAATAAGCCTGAGGTGGCTCAAAAAATAACTGATATTGTTAAGGCATTATTTGATTAAATAAGAAAGGTGATTTCTATATGAACATAAAAGATATACTTGGGAAACAAATCCTCTTTTTTGACGGAGGAATGGGAACTATGCTCCAGAAACTTGGCATGAAGGGCGGAGAAATTCCTGAACTGTTAAATTTAAAAAATCCTGAAATGATTTTAAAAATTCACAAAGAATATATAAATGCCGGAGCAAATATAATAACAACAAATTCGTTTGGGGCCAATCCCTTAAAACTAAAGGAGCATGGCACACAGATAGAGGATATTATTGACGCTTCAGTTAAAATAGCCAAAGAGGCAGCCAACGAGGCTCCTAAAAAGGTTTTTGTAGCTTTTGATATAGGTCCTACAGGTAAGCTTCTTGAGCCTTTGGGAAACTTAAGCTTTGATGACGCGTACGAAAGCTTTAAGAGCATTGCAATAACAGCACAAAGGAGCGGAGCTGACCTTGTCATTATAGAAACAATGTCGGATACATTAGAGGCAAAGGCGGCAGTTTTAGCAGTTAAAGAAAATACATCTCTACCTGTGTTTTGCACAATGACTTTTGATGAGGGTTCTAAAACTCTTACAGGCGCTGACCCTGTAATTATGTGTGCAATATTGGAGGGCCTTGGTGCAGATTGTATTGGTATAAACTGCGGACTTGGTCCTAGTGCAATTTATCCTATGATGAAAACACTCTCAGAAGTTTCGTCAATTCCGATAATGGCACAACCAAATGCAGGGTTACCAAAAATCGTAAATGGCAAAACTGTTTATGATGTAACCCCCGAAATTTTTGCTAATCAATGCGAAAGCATTGCAAACCTCGGTGTAAGTGTTATTGGTGGTTGTTGCGGTACAACTCCCGAACATATTAAAGAGCTTGTTAAGACATGCAAAAATTACAGGCCTGTTGTAGAAAAGAAAAATCACACCATTGTATGCTCATATTCAAAGGCGGTATTTTTAGGTGATAAGCCTGTTATTATAGGCGAGAGAATAAATCCCACAGGCAAGAAAAAATTCCGCGAGGCGCTATGTAATAATGATATGGACTACATTTTAAACGAGGCATTTTCTCAAGAGGATGCGGGTGCTCATATACTTGATGTTAATGTAGGTTTACCCGAAATTGACGAGTGTGCTACAATGGAGGCGGTTGTAAAAGCAATTTCATCATCTGTTAATCTGCCACTCCAGATTGACAGTTCTGACCCCAAAACAATAGAGAGAACTTTAAGATTTTATAACGGAAAGCCAATGATTAACTCCGTAAATGGCAAGATAGAAAACATGGAAGCAATAATGCCTATTGTAAAAAAATACGGTGGTGTACTTGTTGGCCTATGTCTTGACGAAAATGGTATACCCCCCACTGCAGAGGGTCGCTTTGAAATTGCAAAAAAAATCTGCAACAAGGCGACAGATTACGGAATAGATAAAAAAGATCTTGTAATGGACGCACTCACTCTTACAATAAGCGCACAACAACAAGAGAGTGCACAGACTGTAAAAGCACTTAAAATGATAAAAGATAATTTAGGTGTTAAAACAGTTTTGGGAGTTTCTAATATATCGTTCGGATTGCCACGACGTGAGCTTATAAACAGTACATTTTTTGCTCTTGCACTAAATAATGGTCTTGACGCGTGTATAATAAATCCATGCGCAGAAAGCATGATGAACACATACCGCTCTTTCCTTGCACTCACAGGTTATGACGAAAACTGTGCTGATTATATAGAAAATTATGCCAACACAAAGGCGCAGACCACTATAATATCAACAAAGGTTGAAGTTGAACAAAAAAACCAGGAAAATGCTCTGTTTAATATGATAGTAAAGGGTTTAAAGGACCAATCCTACAAAGAAACTGTCGAAATGCTAAAAACATATGAGCCTATGGATATAATAAACAACACTCTCATAAAAGCACTTGATGTTGTGGGAGAAGGCTATGAAAGCGGAAGAATGTTCCTGCCTCAGCTTATGATGAGTGCACAAACTGTAAAAAACTCCTTTGAGGCAATAAAAGAGCATATTACAAAAAGTGGGAAAAAGGAAGAGAGCAGGGGAAAAATTGTAATAGCCACTGTAGAGGGCGACATCCATGATATTGGCAAAAATATTGTTAAGGTACTTCTTGAAAATTACGGATACACCGTAATTGATTTAGGAAAAGACGTTCCGCCGCAGACAATAGTTGATACCCTCAAGAAGGAAGATGCACATTTGTGCGGTCTTAGTGCGCTTATGACAACCACCGTTGTCGGCATGGAGGAAACCGTAAAGGCAATACGTAAAGAAAATCTTGACGTTAATGTGTTTGTGGGCGGTGCTGTATTAAACGAGGAATATGCCAATATGATTGGTGCAGATAAATATTGCCGCGACGCACTTGGCGCAGTTGCTTATGCAAATGAATTCTTCGCAAAATAATAGTGTCAATTCAAAAATTTTTAAATGTTTTTTTAAAAAACTATTGATTTTTTGATTTTTTATGGTATAATACTATGAGTGTATAAGTTTTATGCACTCATAATATCGGGGTGTAGCGCAGGTGGTAGCGTATTTGACTGGGGGTCAAAGGGCCGCAGGTTCAAGTCCTGTCACTCCGATAAAAAAAGCATCGACATAGTCGATGCTTTTTTATTTACTTATTATAGGTCAGGTCTGTCAGTTCCATTTGGAAGTATCAAATTAAGACTTCCGCCCTGTTTAATTTCCCAGTAATATGAGTTTAAGAAATTACCAAGATACTGCCAACGTCTTCTTACATCAAAATCCGTCTGGGTAGCTGCAATTTTTGCTATACTATCTACTGCATTCGGTATTTTCTCAATTTCTCTGTGAAGCGTTGCCATTTCATAATAGCTCTCCGCATTACCTATACCGCCAAGTTTTGGTGCCATTATATCATCAATAAAATTCTTTGTACTGTTCTCGGGGTTATCTGCAAAGTATTCCATAGCAAGATAGTTGAACTCTGCATTAGTATGGAATGGCGATGTTTCACCAAACATAGATACCGCATCAAGCCCCGCTCTGTAGCTTAGCATACATTGATTTCTGATTTTTTCAACAGACAATGTATTTCTTCCGCCCCACCATTGTGTACCTGCGTGAGAACGCATAATATGGCGGAACTTCTGCATTGGTTTCATAACCGGATCGGCATTTTTCCAGTAGCCATCTCTGTATGCAGTATCAAATCTCCACTGCCAGAATGTACTCTCAGGCATATCAAATAGTTTTTTAAGGTCAGCTGACGGATTTTCGTCGCCAAATATTTTACATACATCCTCAAGATAATGATGGTATGGTACACATATTATAAGTGCGTCTTTTGCTCTCTTTAAAATAGTTTCTGACGCATCAGGATAAATTGCAGCCATATCCTCAACAGAAATGTATTGCTCATCAGCTTTTCCGCTTCTTCTTTTTTTACATGCAGCACACTGACAAATTCCTGTATCACTTGACTCCATCTGTATTCCGCCATACGCAAAAAGTCCGGCAATTATGTACACAAGCACATCTTTTTCTCTTGCATATTCGCACACTCTTCTTGCACTTTCTACTCCGCCGTGTCTGTCGCGAAGTAAACCTGCTATACCTATACCGTCTATTCTATGCTCTGCGCAATAGTCTATTGCACGCTTATAATCATGTTCAAACATTTCGGGGTTTTTAAGATACGGATTTCCCACTCCGCAGGTCTGCGAACCAAGTATGTTCATACACCAGTTTGTACTATGGTCCCAGGTCCAGAAAAATCTATGTGGTATTCCCTGTTTTTTTGCATTTTTATCACTCCCCATGTAATTTGCAGGCAAAATTCCGCCCTAATATGTGTATAATAACACAAAGGCTTTGCGATTTCAATAGATAAAATCAAACAAAGCCTTAATATTACCTTTATTTTTTTACCAACATTTTAGAGGTGTATTCGTTCTTTAGTATATGTCTTTTCGTTTCTGGAGTTATTCTTTTTTTGAACAATCGCACTTTCCGCTACACTGCTTGGAATACGGACATCCAACACAATGCTCACCGCGTTTTTTTGCTCTGTAAATATACAAAGCTGCGCCAAGTGCAATAATTAAAATAACTATTGCTAAAATTATATCTGTCATTATTTTACTCCAATGCCCATTTTCTTTTTGTTTGCAGAATTTATTGTATATTCCTCTACAAGCTTTTTGTTTGTATTATGTATAAGCAAAACGACAATCATAACCATAACTGCAACTGCTACACCGCCTGCGATAGCAGCACCCACGTTGAGAGCAGCGGGAGTTGTTATAAGTGTGCCGATTGTGTATACAAGATATGCAACAGTGTACCCAACACCAAGCTGAAGACCTATTCCGCCCCATAGCCATTTTGC
>JAZNPJ010000135.1:0-4772 GCA_045589635.1 Clostridia bacterium | reverse complement strand
ACAAAACTTTTTGCTCATATTACTGCGGACTTTGTAAGTCTATGGGTAAGCATTGTTCTCAAGCCTCACGTCTTGGTCTTAGTTACGATTTAACATTTCTTTTGATTGTGCTTTCTTCTGTAATACAAGACGAAAATACATCATCTTTAAAACGTTGCGTTATTCATCCCTCAAGAAAAAGAAACGTTATAGATGATAACTATATTACTGAATATTGCTCAATGATGGCAACACTTTTATCCTACGAAAAATGCATTGATGATATTTATGACAAAAAGAGTATAAAAGCACTTTTGGGAATACTCATTTACAGAGGTGCATACAAAAAAGCCACAAAAAAATATAAAGACATTTCCTTATATATAAGGGACAGATTAAAAGAGCTTCGCGAGTTAGAAAAGCAAAACACACGCGACATTGACCTTGCAGCCGACAAGTTTGCTCTTATTTTGCAAAAGCTTTTTACTCCCGATTTTATAAAGGACGAAAAAAGCCGCCGCCAACTCGAATGGTTTGGATATAATATAGGAAGATGGATATATATTATAGATGCTATAAATGATTTGGAGAACGATTACAAAACAAAAAATTATAATCCGCTTTTATCGGACAATATAAAGGATATAAAAGAATATTGTCTTGATGTTTATCAAAAAACTGAAACCTCGCTTACTTTTACACTCGAAAATGCAGCAGAGGCATTTGACCTTATGAGGCTTTATCGTAATAGTGAGCTTTTAGAAAAAATGATGTATATATCATTACCCGCAAGACAGACACAAATAATACAAAAATACGGGAGGAATATATGAACCCTTACGAGGTATTGGGCGTTCCGCAGGGCGCGGACGAAGAAACTATAAAAAATGCATATAAAAAGCTTGCAAAAAAATATCACCCCGACAGATATATCAACAGTCCTATGGCAGATATGGCAAGCGAGAAAATGAAAGAAATTAACATGGCATACGATATGCTTACGGGTAAAAATCAAAACAACACAAACACCTATGGCGCTAATCCGTATGGCTCATACACATATAACACAAATATACCAAGCTTTGAAACTGTACGTCTTTTAATAAAGCTCGGTCAAATAGCAAGTGCAGAAAGAATGCTTGTAAATTTACCCAAAGATGCACAGTGGTATTATCTCTACGGAATAATATATATGCGCAAGGGCTGGTACGACAAAGCAATAGAATATATAAACAGAGCGGTCGAAATGGAGCCCGGTAATATAGAATATCGTACAACATTGGATAATATAAAAAACAGGAATACAACATACACAAAAACATATACAAGCACCAACTTTAACGACTGTTGCAGAACACTTCCGTGTCTTTTGCTTTGCAGCTGCAATCCATGGTGCAGAGTATATCCGTGTTGTTGTTAAGAAAGGAACATAGTATGAATAACAAAGAACAACATATTACATCTATAGGCGGTCAGGCAGTTATGGAGGGTGTTATGATGAGAGGCCCCTATAAAACCGCAGTAGCAGTCAGAAAGCCTGATAAGGAAATTGCCCTTAAGGTTGAAGAAAATGGCACAAAAACAAGAAACAAGTTTTTTAAGTTGCCTATAATAAGAGGTTGTGTGAATTTTATTGATTCACTTATAATCGGAATGAAAGCTCTTATGTACAGTGCCGAATTCATGGACATTGAGGAAGAAGAGGAAGAGAGCAAGTTCGATAAGTGGCTCGAGGAAAAGTTTGGCGACAAAATAAAGGATATAGTAATATATGTCGCAGTTGCCATTTCTATTGTCTTATCAGTAGGCTTATTTATGCTTTTACCTGCATTTATAACAGGCTTGATTGAGTCAATTCCACACCTTGAATTTATTACAGGTACAAAAGCTTTTACAAGTGTATCTGAGGGAATAATAAGAATAGCAATATTTTTAGGATATATGATTTTAGTTTCGCAGATGAAAGAAATCAAGCGCGTGTTTGAGTATCACGGTGCAGAGCACAAGACTATCGCTTGCTACGAATCAGGCGAGGAGCTGACCGTTGAAAATGTAAAAAAACACAAGCGTTTCCACCCAAGATGCGGAACAAGCTTTTTGGTTTTTGTAATGGTTATAAGTATTATAGTATACGCATTTTTGCCACGTTTTGATGAATTCTCAAAGATTATTGCAATTCTTTTAAGATTGGGTACAAGAATTTTGTGTCTGCCGATTATTGCGGGCATTTCGTACGAGATTATTAAGTGGGCAGGCAGAAGTAAATCTGCTTGCGTAACAATTCTTTCCAAACCCGGAATGTGGTTACAAAAGCTTACAACAAGAGAGCCAGATGATTCGCAGATCGAAGTCGCTATTGCATCGATAACACCATGCATCCCCGAAAATAAGGAGGATGACAGGTGGTAATAAGCGAATTACTCACATCATTAAAAAACAAGCTTTTGGAAAATGCAGAGTTCGAGGCAAAGGAAATTGTAATGCAATCACTTGGCATATCAAGAAATGAGCTTATTCTGAATTCCAGACGCGAAGTAACTGAGGGTGAATACAAAAAAGCGCAGGATATGCTTAAAAGACGCCTTACGGGTGAGCCATTACAATACATACTTGGCTTTAGTGAATTTATGTCGCTTAAATTTAATGTAAATTCACACACCCTTATCCCCCGCAGCGACACAGAAACCCTTGTGGAGTTACTGACAGAGAAAATCACCGATAAAAAAAGCACCGTTATAGATATAGGTACGGGTACAGGCTGCATTGGAATAAGCCTTGCAAAATACACAGGTGCAGATGTAACACTTGCGGACATATCAAAAGAAGCACTAAAGACCGCCACTGAAAATGCAAATCAAAACGGTGTTGCAGTAAAAACACTTAATATTGATATTTTAAATGAAATTCCGCAAGGCAAATATGATATTGTAGTTTCCAATCCGCCATACATCAGGAGTGATGTTATACCAACTCTGCAGACCGAGGTTAAAGAATTTGAGCCACTGTCGGCACTTGATGGCGGTAATGACGGACTAATCTTTTACAGAAGAATAACCGAAATTGCACCACAGATTTTAAACAACGGCGGTATTCTTGCATACGAAATCGGATATGACCAGGGTGATGAGGTAAAGGATTTAATGAAAAAGGATTTTTGCCACGTGGAAATTATAAAAGACCTGTGTGGGAATGACAGGGTTGTGATTGGCAAGTTAGAATAAAAGAAGAGTGTTGCAGAACACTCTTCTTTGTTTTTAATTATTTAATATAACTGTTTTTGTGGTATCGTCCCACTTAACATCACAATCAAATGCTTCTGAAACTGCTCTTACGGGCACAAGTGTTCTTCCGCCAATCAACGCAGGCGCAACATCAAGAGATATTGCCTTATTATTCATATACATATCCGACTTATTTATTGTCAGCGACACTGTTGTATCTTGCTTGTTTGCAGTTACAGTTTTGGTGGCATCATTCCACGAAACATCAGCACCCAAAGCCTCAAATATCGCCCTCAATGGTACAAGTGTACGTCCGTTTACAATCACAGGCGCCTGGTCAAACGGCAGACGTTTTCCATTTAATTTAACCTTTATTTCGATTGAATTAACATCTGGTTCTGCACCAAAACGAATCATCGTTCCCTTTTTAAAGAAGGTATATTTTTTTGCATTGCTTAGCGCCCTTATTTCGAGAGTGTGTTTTCCGTCAGTGATTGTTGAAATATTCAGTTCACACTTATATGGCTCAGAATATTTTGAAGCATACCACTTTCCGTCTATATTATAGCTTATTTCAGGATCAGATATTTTTTCGAAATATTCAAGTGTATACAGATTTATTTTTCCGTCTTTTGCAACAAGTGTTTCGCCCTTATCTGCTTTTACAAATGCAAAGTCAGGTGCTGCTGAAGTATCAGTTATATATGCACCACAATTTAGCGCCTCTTTAAAAATATCAACCGCATATGGATATTCAGAAATATTAAATCTTTCAACCTCGTTAGGTCTATATACGTCAAAATAGTTTATCATTTTAACCTGTGGATATTTCATAATAACATTATAGAGCATATTGCGAAGTCTTGGCTTTGCCCATTCCGCAAGATTTTCGTTAAATTGATTATTTGTGGCTACTCCACCCTCGCTTATCATAACAGGTTTTTGAATATTATTTTTCTTCATAAACTCTATAATAGGCTTTAAGCGGTTAGTCTCCCACGCATAATCGCCCGTCATAAAATATATACAGTCTTTATTAGAGGTATCGTGATTTCCCATAAAATATTTTATGCAATAACAACTTACACCCACCCAGTCTACGTATTCATCACCGGGATAAAAATACTCAAAAGGTCTGTCGAGTGCGCCTAAATCGTTAGGCGACCACACAACTGCAAGATTTTCGTATTTATGAATTAAATCCGCAACTGTTCTGAAGGTCTTAACGTAGTCCTGAGGTTCATCGCCAAGACACGAGCAGTTCATTTCGTTTGCAAAGCGTACAAACATAGGCTTGTTATAGCTATTGAGTGTTTTTAGCACAGAATCAACCTTATTGTAGTCAACCGCATTTATATTGTTGATTGTCCAACCAATCATGGCAACCGCACTGCCCTCTTTTATCATTTTATTTGCAGGATAGTATAAGTCGTCCTGCCCCATACCCTCAATATATGTAAGATATGAGCTTATTGGCCCAAACTTCTGTGAATTTTCCGCAACAGTACCAAGGTAAACTCCGCCGCGAGGCTCAAACTTTGCGTTGTAGTATGGAACAGACGAAAGAGAACC
>JAZNPJ010000134.1:0-8432 GCA_045589635.1 Clostridia bacterium | reverse complement strand
AACTGCCGAAATTCTTAGTGATGCATTGTGTATATTCATAACCTCATTTCCTTTCATCTGCATAAGTTAATCATTTCTTCTATTTTTTGCGGTGTATCAAGTCGGATCGTAGCCATGTCGTTCTGTGAGCCAAGGAGTTGTAGTTAACACTTGTCTTCCTAAGACCGCTTGGCCTCCGACTTAACTGCCGAAATTCTTAGTGATGCATTGTGTATATTCATAACCTCATTTCCTTTCATCTGCATAAGTTAATCATTTCTTCTATTTTTTGCGGTGTATCACCCAATACACGATATATTCTTTTTAATGGTTTTGAAAAATCCTTCTTACTTTTGACAATCCCATGCTCTGTCGAAAAGCTTGTTGTAAAACCCATTGTATTCCTTACCGTGTCATTTAATTTATCTGTATACAATCCATATGGATATGCTATACTTTCAGTAGCTTTACCCGTAATCTGTTCTATTTTATCCGAACAACGTTTTATGTCGTAAAATGCTTCGTTAAGCATTCTTTTATCATTATACCAATTTTCTAAAACACCTTTTTCGCGTCTATGTATTATGTGTGTGTGATTTCCTATCTCGACGAGTCCTGAATTATGCATTTCTTTAATCTGCCATGATTTTAAATACCCCGTTTTATCTATCATTGAGCTTATTACGTAAACTGCACCTTTTACGTTGTATTTTTTTAGCAGAGGAAATACATTGGTATAAAAATCTTCATAACCGTCATCGGATGTAATTACGATATTTTTATCACCCTCCGCATACCACATTTCGCAGGGCTTTAAAAAAGAATATCCCTTATTTATAAAGTATACCAAATCATCTTCGAACTCTTCTGTACTGATACAGTATGGTGAATATTTCAACGGATTTGAAGATATGCTGTGATAACATATAACACCTGTTGTTGCAGCACTTACAGTTGAAGATATACATATCATCACACATAGCATACAAATAAACTTTTTCACTCTAAAACTTCACCTCATTTTCCTAATAATATGTATTCAGTTACCAATTTGCCATTTTTATAACCTGCCATAATGGTCGAATTATTTATATCTTCAAAGAACGAAAGACCATTTATTTTATGTATGTCAGATTTTATTACCGAATTTCCATCAAGCAAATAAAACAACTCCCCGTTTTCGTTATTCTGTGATACAAACAATATGTCATTTTTCATATCATAGTTTATATTACTGATATTCAAAAGCGGTGTACCATCCTCACTTGCGGTATGAATTTTATAGTCATTTTCATCAACAAGTGCTATTTCAAATTTTTCAAGAGGGTCGCTTAAAGCCACAGTATGTAAACGTGAGCTTGTATCAACATAAGCAAACATATTTGTACCTACAACAAATTTTTCGACATCATTTATCAGGTTGTTATGGTTGTAGTCTGTTATTTCCACTTCATAATTATCCATAGTTTTTATGGGCATCATATAAATCTTTGAGCGGTTTTGATATTCACCGTAATAGAGATAAAACTCATTATCATATTCACGAACAATAAGATTAAAGATTGCTCTGTCGGTTATATACTTAAAATCACTTCCGTCAAGATTTGAAAGAAAGCCTTTTTTAGTGTCCCTTTCAATGCCATAAAGTTTGTTTTTTACAGTTATAATTGTGCTTGCTTTAAAATTCAACATCTTTATATCGTAGCTATTTTCACGCTTGTATTTAATGTCCCCCGTCTTTGTAAGATAATAAATAAATCCATTTGTTTTTGCAGTACAAATTATATTATCACTTACCTCACCACCTAAGTCGGCAACAGTTATTCCGTCTAATTTTAAATACAAACTATTAGGATTTAAATTATTATAACCACTTAAGTACCCGTTTTTATATAACAAATCGGGGTGTATATAAACTCTGTCATCTATAAATTCATATGGGTCAATATTTGAACTTACATATACAATATCCCTTGTATATTCATTCCAGAATGTAGAGGCACCTGTAAGCTTTGCCATATAAGTTATAGGAAAATACAGACTTCCATCTATATTATATATACTTACAGTTCTTATGTCGTCAGGTGATACTTCATACGAAAATTCAACACCAACCTGATGTGCTACATATTTATTGTTGTAATTTATTTCTATTGTTTGTGTTCCATCCTTGTCGGTAAAGCGAAAATATCCATCTTTAAGATTATCCTCACTCTCTCCCGCATCCTTTAAACCCGAGATTTCGCATACAAATCTGAATGGCAAATATGTATTTCCATTAACAGAAATCATAGGTGTAACCTTTGCACCGTTTGAGGCAATCATATCTATATACTCTAAATCAATTTGACCATCCGAATAAAGTGCAACACTATCATCTGCACGCATGCAAAGAAAAACACCCTCACCCTCTGCATATGCATATGGTGATAATATAAGTGCCAAAAATACAAGAATAACAGCAAAAAGTCCTTTATGTGTTTTCATTTCGGATTTCAGCGTCCTTTGTTTAGTTTAAGCCTTTTATAAGGTTAATCATCTCGAGTGCTGACATTGCACAGTCATAACCTTTATTACCTGCTTTTGTGCCTGCACGCTCTATTGCCTGTTCTATTGTATCTGTTGTTACAATACCAAACAACACCGGTATTCCTGATGTCATAGAAACCTGAGCAACACCCTTTGAAACCTCATTACAAACATAATCATAATGACTTGTTGCACCTCTTATTACTGCACCAAGACAGATGATTGCATCGAATTTACCCGACTCTGCCATCTTTTTTGCAATAACGGGGATTTCAAATGCGCCCGGCACCCATGCAAGAGAAATATCATCACTTTCCACGCCATGACGTGTAAGACAATCCTCTGCACCGCCAATCAACTTTGATACAATAAATTCGTTAAATCTTGAACCTATAAGTCCGATTTTTAAACCTTTTCCGCAATAATTTCCTTCTAATACTTTCATTTTCTCTCTTCCTTTCTTTAATTAAAAATGGAGCATATGTCCCATTTTATCCTGTTTTGTTTTTAAATATCTTAAGTTTTCTTTTTTAGGTTCAATTTCTATTGGAACTCTTTCTACAACCTCAATTCCGTATTCCTTCATATCAGAAATCTTTAATGGGTTATTTGTCATAATCCTGAGCTTTGTAGCACCCAGGTCCTTTAGTATCTGTGCACCCTCGCTATAATCTCTTAAGTCAGGAGCAAAGCCAAGTTTTACGTTTGCTTCGACAGTATCATAGCCTTTTTCCTGTAAATCGTATGCTTTTATTTTATTTAAAAGACCAATACCTCTGCCCTCCTGACGAAGATACACTATAATACCTGCGCCCTCTTTTTCGATAGCTCGCATTGCACTTTGAAGTTGTTCGCCGCAATCACAACGCATAGAGCCAAAAACATCTCCCGTTAAACACTCAGAATGAACTCTGCACAGAACACTCTCGCTACTTGCAACATCGCCCTTTAGCAGCACAACATGATGTTTTTTTGTTATAGTATTTTCATATCCTAAGATTTCGAACTCCCCGTATTCTGTAGGAAGATGAGCATGCGAAACACGCTTCATAAAACTGTCTTTTTTTCTTCTGTAATTTTGCAGGTCTTTAATTGTTATAAATGTGAGATTATTCTTTTTTGCAAATTCTATAAGCTCACTTCTCTTCATCATAGTTCCGTCATCTGCCATTATTTCACAACAAAGACCAACCTGTTTTAACCCTGCAAGACGACACAAATCAACAGTCGCCTCAGTATGACCGTTTCTTTCTAATACACCGCCACGTCTTGCAAGCAATGGAAACATATGTCCCGGTCTTCTAAAGTCTGACGGTTGTGCATTATCATCAACACACATTCTTGCAGTAAAGCCTCTTTCCAACGCACTTATTCCCGTTGTTGTATCAACATGGTCTATTGAAACTGTAAATGCGGTTTCGTGGTTATCCGTATTATTTATAACCATTTGCGAAAGACCAAGCTTTGTTGTATATTCCTCGCTCATTGGCATACATATAAGACCTTTTGCAGCACTCGCCATAAAATTTACATTTTCTGTGGTTGCAAACTGTGCTGCACAGATTAAATCGCCCTCATTTTCTCTGTCGGGGTCATCAGTAACAAGTATAACTTTACCGTCCCTTAAATCCTGCAGTGCCTTATCGATTGTATCAAATTCAAACACTAACTATCACTCCCTACCAATTTTTTAATAGTTCTTCTAAATTTGTTTCGCTTTTTGGAGAAACAAACTTTTCTACATATTTGCCAATTATATCACACTCAAGGTTTACCTTGTCGCCAACGTGTTTTGTCAGCAATGTCGTTTCTTTTGCGGTATGCGGTATAATTGATACTGCAAAAGCATCTTTATATAGCATAGCAACTGTCAGGCTTATTCCGTCTATGGTTATTGAGCCTTTTTTTACAACATATCTTAAAATATCATCACCCGCACCGATTGTAACCCATATTGCATTATCCTCTTTTACAAATGAACGAATATGACCCACTCCGTCTACGTGTCCCGAGACTATATGTCCCCCAAACCGCGAAGAAGCACTCATTGCACGTTCCAAATTTACCTTATCTCCTTTTTGCAGTGAACCAAGCGATGTTTTTCTTAAGCTTTCTGCCATAATATCAACCGAAAAAACGCCATTATTTATGGTAACAACTGTTGTACACATTCCGTTTACGGCAACACTGTCGCCTATTTTTAAATCATCAAATATTATATTGGCATTTATAAACAGTGTACATGATTTTACGCCTTTTTTTATACTGTTTACAGTACCAATTTCCTCTATTATCCCCGTAAACATCTACTCACCCACCCTGTAGCTTATCAGTATATCATCACCAAACGTTGATATTTGTGGAGATTTTAACATAATTGCATCACTCATTTTCTCAATTCCGACACCGCCCAGAAATGGTATGGAATTTCTACCGCCAATAAGCTTCGGTGCAATATAAATATCTATTTGGTTTACGATTTGTGATTTAATAAACGAAGCATTAAGCTCCGCCCCCGCCTCAACTAAAACGGAGTCTATTTTTCTCTCTCCAAGCTGACAAATTAAATCCTCTAAATCAACTCTGTTTTGATTTGACTTTGTCTTTATTACTTCAATACCCATTGATTTTAGCGTGTTTATTTTCTTATCATCTTGTGAAATTGTAGCAACTATTGTCTTGATTTCATGGGCAGTTTTTGCAATTTGCGATTCAAGAGGCAAACGCAAATTACTGTCGCATATAATTCTTATGGGATCCAAAGGATTATCACATCTGCAATTAAGCATTGGGTCATCTGCTAAAACTGTTCCTATACCCGTCATAATTGCTGCACATTTTTTTCTCGTTTTATGCACATTTAAACGTGATAATTCGTTGGTTATCCATTTAGAATCACCATTTTCGCATGCAGTTTTACCATCAGCAGTTATTGCACTTTTTAGTATAACATATGGTTTTTTTGTGGTTATATAATGAAAGAATATAGTATTTAGCTTATCACATTCATCTTTTAAATAATTTTCTATAACCTCAATGCCTGCATCTCTTAACTGTTGTATTCCCTTTCCTGCAACAAGCGGATTGGGGTCTGATGATCCTACAAATACACGCTTTATACCATTTTGTATAATAGCTTCTGTACACGGCGGATTTGTGCCATAATGACAGCAAGGCTCTAATGTTACATACATATCTGCACCCAATGCCGATTCTTTTAAGCTCTTTATTGCCTCGCGTTCAGCATGCAAATCACCATATCTTGTATGATATCCTTCGCCAATTATTTTATTATCTTTTACTATTAAAGCTCCTACAAGCGGATTTGGATTTACAAACCCCTCACCTTTTTTTGCAAGTTCTATAGCTCTTTGCATATACTTTGACATCACATTTCTCCTTAACAAAAAATACCCCTAAAAATGAGTTTAGGGGTATTTGAGAAAACACAAAAATATAAAATATTTTTTCTCTCTCCTCCGGACTTTACCGTCGGTTTTGGATTTTCACCAAATCAACCGCATTCGCAGCTCGCGGACTTAAAGCCATAAGCTTATCACCGCCGGTTATGAGTTACACATACCCCGAGAACAATATTTATACTATTATTATATATCTTTTATAGGAATTTGTCAATAGAATTTTATACCAATTAAAATTTATAATACATCTGCCATCTCATAAATCAGCTTTTCAGTCTTATCCCAACCAAGACACGGGTCTGTAATAGATTTACCATATACACCATCCTGAGGCTTTTGAGCACCGTCTTCTATATAGCTTTCTATCATAAGTCCTTTAACAAGCTTTTTTATATCATTGCTGCTTTTACAGCTATGAATAACATCCTTTGCAATTCGCTCCTGTTCTAAATATCTTTTACCTGAATTTGCATGGTTTGTATCAACAATAACACCCGGATTTTTTAGTCCGCTTTGCTCATACAATTCACAAAGTGTCAACAAATCCTCATAATGATAGTTAGACATAGACTTACCATTTTTATCTACATATCCGCGAAGTATTGAATGTGCAAGCTCATTTCCCGTAGTTTTAACTTCCCAACCTCTGTATATAAATGTGTGCGGGTGTTGTGCAGCAGTAATTGAATTCATCATAACTGATAAATCTCCGCCTGTCGGATTCTTCATACCGACGGGAATATCAAGACCGCTTGCAGTAAGTCTGTGTTTTTGGTTTTCTACAGAACGTGCACCTATTGCAACATACGAAAGAATATCCGATAAGTATCTGTAATTTTCGGGATAAAGCATTTCATCAGCACATGTAAAGCCTGTTTCATTTACTGCTCTCATATGAAGCTTACGTATTGCAATTACACCCTCTAACATATCCTCATTTTGTGCTGGATTTGGTTGATGAAGCATACCCTTGTAGCCATCACCCGTTGTTCTTGGTTTGTTTGTGTATATTCTTGGAACAATGAGTATTTTATCCTCTACCTTTTCCTGAACACTTCTTAGTCTTGTAATATAATCAATTACACTGTCCTCACGGTCTGCCGAGCACGGACCTATAACAAGCAGAAATTTATCAGACTTACCTGTTATTATGTCCCTGATTTGGTTGTCTCTTTCCTCTTTTAATTTTGCTATTTTATCACTTACAGGATATTGCTCCTTAATATCCTTAGGTACCGGTAGCTTTCTTATAAAATTCATGTTTTTCATTATTTATCATCCTTTCTTTATTTATCAAACGCAGCTCTGCGCTTTGTGGAATACTGCATCATTTTTCGCATACCCGAAACATCATCTTCTTCAAGCATACCCTTTAAGTTTGTAAATTGTTCCATAAACATATCCATTTGCTTTAGAAGTGCATCTTTGTTTTCGATAAATAATTCACTCCACATCAAGTCGTTTATTCTTGCAATTCTTGTTAAATCTCTGAACGAATCACCTGTAAATTTTTCGATATTCTCACAATCATTACAGGTCATAAGTGTGATTGCAATGCAGTGTGTCAGCTGTGATACAAAGCCTATCATCTCGTCATGCTCCTCAGGTGATAGAACAGAAACATTTGAAAAGCCAAGTAATCTCCCGAGCTCCTTACAACTTTCTATTGCATCTTTGGAATTCTTTTTTGTTGGTGTTACAATATAGTTTGCACCGATAAATATTTTTTCGCTACTGTTTTCTACACCCGAGACTTCCTTTCCCGCCATAGGGTGAGCTGCAATAAATTCAACATCTTCTCTTAGCATATCCTGAATTTTGTATACGACATTTCGCTTTACGCCCGTTACGTCTGTTAGAAGTGCACCGGGTTTAAAAAATTTTTGATTTTCTTCTACCCATTTTAAGAAAATGTGTGGATATAGTGCAAATATTACTATGTCTGCATTAGCTATCATTTGTTCGTCAATCTCTGTTGTGCCTTCGTCTACAATGTTTTCTTTGAGTGCATATTCAACAGAAGCCTTGTCTTTTGTAATTGTACTTATATGAAAACCGTAGCGTTTAAGCCCTCTTGCATAGCTTCCTCCCAACAGTCCCATACCTACTATCAGTATATTCTTTGATATATCGACCAACATTTTATCTTCTTCCTTACTTTATAAAATTATATTATCGCAAAAAGTACCTAAAACTTTTAGCTTATCGCAATATTTTCTAAGTTCTTCTATCATCTTCTCACCATTTGGTGTTTCTACATTTGCATCAAGCTCTACATAGAAATAATACTGCCACGATTGCTCTTTCATAGGTCTGCTTCTTAGTGCTGTCATATTAAATTTATGTTTACCAATTACATCTATCGCCTTAACAAGAGCACCCGCCTCATTTGAAACAGTAAACATTAAAATCGAATTATTGTTATTATCTCCCTTATACTTCGACTTTGATAATACAGCAAATCTTGTTGTGTTGGAGTTGCTTTTATTTATATCATGGTCG
>JAZNPJ010000133.1:0-18155 GCA_045589635.1 Clostridia bacterium | reverse complement strand
TCTACATAATCTGTAGGCACAAAGCCAACGCCCTTTACAGTATCAAAATAGTAAATTGCAGGGAACTTATCAAATGGCGGTTCTTCTGTTTCGAGTTTTGCTATAGGATACATAACTTGAATATCACGGATTATTTTACTTGTTAATTCGTGATCAGGATTGTAGTCGCGCACATTATGTGTAAATATAACATCAGGCTTGCAATGACGTACCATATTTATAAACTTCATTCTGACTTCTTTGCTCTCATAAAAAAGTTCATCATCATAGTCAAGACATATGTACTCTGCACCTATAATTGCTGCACTTTTTGCTGCTTCTGCTTTTCTTATTGCTGCAATCTCGTCCTTTGGAAGTGTTGCAGAACCAATATTGCCACTTGTAGCAGTACATATAAATACCTTGTGTCCCTGTGCTGCATACTTTGCAAGCGTACCTGCGCAGTTAATTTCTATATCGTCAGGGTGAGCGCCTACTGCTAATATATTCATAGCTTTATTCTCCTTAATGTTATTATTAACAAAAAGCCTAAAATTAAATTTTAGGCTTTTTGCATATATTCTACATTATTTTAATCCCATCAAAAGCTCCATTACGTAAAGCTCAAGCTTTTCGTAATCTCTTTCTGCTACGCACTTAGCCTGATAGTCATAGTCAAATCTCTCAACCTTTTCTTCAAGAGCTTTTGCTATCTTCAAGCTATTGATAAGGTGCTGATAACTGCCTTCTTGCTTTTGTGTTCTCATAACCTTAACGTCTAAGCCTATGTACTCGCCATTCTTACCGAAATCGCTTTCCATAAGAACCTTCATTTGATTGAATGCTGCACGAAGATTTTCTACACCAAAGCTCTTATCCTGGTCAAACTTCATACCATTTTGGTCATTTAAGTGAACACCCCAAAGCTTACCCATAGCTGTTGCAAAACCAATTTCACTTGCAGGATCAAGACCTGCAAGCATAGCGTGAGCACTTTCCAAAAGACCTCCAACACGTGATGGATCTTTTGTAGCTGCTGAAATTGCCATACAGTGTCCCATTGTTGGACAAACGCTTCTGTCGATTGGCTCGTTTGGCTTTGTTTCTATCATAACTTTGATGTTCTTGTCGTAGTCAAGCATTTTGTTGATTGCTTCGATTAAACGTTTTGTAGCTTCAACAGGGCTCTTGCTTTCGTAGCAAAGAGTACCTTCACGTGCAAGCCAAAGAACTATTTTATCACAACCTAATACATTTGCTATATCGATTGAACGGTAAGCTCTCCACATTGCATATTCTCTGTCCTCTGCACTGTTTGAACAGAAACCACCGTCTGTTGTGTGCGGGTCAAACCACAAACGAGGAGCAACGAATTCAGCTGCTAAATCATATTTGTCAAGAAGTGCTTTCACTTCCTTAGCTTTTTCTATAATTTCCTCTTCTGTGTAGTTGTTAATGTTTGGAATAGCATCATCATCATGGAATTGAATTGCATCAAAACCAATTTCTTTAAAAGTCTTAAATTTTTCCTCCAACGGAATTGTTTCACGAACTGCAGGACCGTAAGCATCTGCACCTTCGTGTACATTCCATGGACCTACTGAATACTTAAATCTTGACATAGTAGTCTCCTTCCGCCGCCCTGCCCCGGCTAATAATATTTTTGTATGCAGGAAAAATATTTTATACAAGGCAGACAACAACTTGTCTCTATGCCTTGTGATTTTTAAAATTACGACAAATACTTATAGCTCAAGTTACAGACTAAGGATTATTTCTCTGATGTTTTGTGCAACTTGCTTGATTTCTTCTTCAGTTGAAAGAATATTGATACCATAACCTGAACCAAGACCCTTATCAACAACACCTACGCTGATGTTAACTGCACGCTCAAGAATTGCATCTGTCTGTGGAAGCATATGCTTAGTATATGTTCTGTCATTTACATTTGCTGTGTTTGCAGGAAGAAGCTTGTTAAGTACCTGCTCCATGTTGTTATATACGTGCCAGCCTGAGTAAGCGATAGGTCTGCCGCCTGTTTTTTCGCAGAACTTTTCTGCAAGCTCTTTTGTATCGAACAACAATGTAAGAAGTGTAGCACACTCGCCCTCGTCGTTGATTGTTCTGAATGAGATATGCGGAAGGTCTGCTAAAAGTCCCTTAAGCATAGCCTTCTTATAACGTAGAGTTTCTAATATTTCATCAAGCTTACGTGTTTGAGCAAGTGCAACAGCACCTGTAAGCTCGTTCATTCTCATATTCATACCGATTAAACTACGGTTACCAATTTCAACACCAAGACGGTTAGGCTTGTGTCCCTGGTCGTGATAACCAAACGCTCTTTCATAAAGATTTTCGTCGCTTGTTATAACTGCACCACCATCACCTGTTGAAATTGTTTTGAATACATTAAGTGAAAATGCACCAATATTACCATATGTACCGCAACGCTTACCCTTATAGCTTGCACCAACAGCCTGACAGCAGTCCTCTAATACGTATAGGTTGTGCTTTTTAGCAATTTCCATTATTGCATCCATCTTACATGGGTTACCAAGCATATGTACAGGTAAAATTGCCTTTGTTTTTGGAGTGATAAGCTCCTCTATTTTTGTAACGTCGATTGTTAATGACTCATCAATTTCTGCCAAAACAGGGATTGCACCTGAAAGCATAATTGTTGATATAGAAGCAATAAAAGTATAACCGGGAACGATAACCTCGTCGCCGCCGCCGATACCTAATGCAGCAAGTGATGCCAATAATGAACAAGTACCGCTTGTTGTTGCTACAGCATATTTTGCACCCATTGTGTTCTTTAGTGCATCCTCAAAGTCAACAACCTTATGAGTATAACCCTCTGCGTCAGCTGCGCCGTAACGGAATAAATATCTTCCCTCAAGCACCTCCATAACTTCTTTTCTTTCTTCTTCACCGAATACAAATGAACCCGGTCCTCCTGATCTTGCCATAATCATTATCTCCTTATTTAATTTATTTTTACTATAATATAATTGTATCATTTTTTACATTATTGTCAATATTTTCTCTTCATTTCCACACTTAATTACAAAAAATACATTCAACTTTACAAAAACACAACAGAAATTTCTTTTAGCTTGTTTATAAAACTGTTTTTTACGCCAAAAAGAAATGCTCAAACACCATTGATATTGGTATTTAAGCATTTTAAATATAATGTTCTTTATTTGATATTTAAAACATCTTCAGTAATAGTTGCTGCAATCTCAACCATAGCGACACACGGACGTTTTTTGTAGTAATCCGGATTTCTTTCGCCCGGAATATGATTTTGTTTTTCATCTTTGCTTATTTGTAAAAGCTCACGACAAACAATACTACCTGTTTGTTCCTTAAATTTTTCTGCAATATCCTGAATCAGCTTATAATGTTGGGCTTTTACTTCATTATCCGTCGGAGAGGTATATCCGCATTTTAAACCTGCAACCATAAATGCACCGCTCAGTGCTCCGCACACCTCACGAAGTTTACCCATACCTGCACCAAATGATGATGAAAGTTTTATTGCTGTATCAAAATCCATTCCGACATCTTCGCAAAACGCTCCGACAACTGACTGTGCACAGTTATATCCCTGCAAGAATAATTCTCTCGCCTTTTCTACATTGTTACTCATAATTATATTTATTCCTTTTCATAAGTTTTAAAAAATTACTTAGATTGCCGTCTAAAAAAGCGGGTGTGTATAAAAACACTCCAAGCTTTTGAAAATATTAAGATGAACAATTTCACCCCAAGTCTGCAAGAAAATTATTCAGATTGGTGCTCTGCAAAACGAAGTCGTATTAACATACGTCGAGTTTGGCAGAGTGCCGAGATGGACAATTTTATTCAGACTCACCTACTATCATAGGTCCTATTTCTGTTACTGTACCTGCGCCCATCGTAAAGATAATATCATTGGGTTTTGCACTCTTTTTTATATACTCTGCAATTTCCTCAAATGTTTCGATGTATTTTGCATTGACACCCTTTTTCTTTATATCTTCTACAAGGTTCTGCGGTGTGGTTACACCGTCAGATTTTTCACGCGCCGCATATATATGGGTTACAATAAGCTCGTCAACATCAAAGAAAGCCTCGGTAAAGTCGTTCCACAAGGTTCTTGTTCTTGAATAGGTGTGCGGTTGAAAAATGCACACTATGTTATTATGCTCAAATTCCTTTGCCGCTTTTAGCGTTGCCTTAATTTCGGTCGGATGATGTGCATAATCATCAATTACAATCGCTCCGTTTAGTGTCCCTTTTTTCTCAAAACGTCGTTTTACACCGCCAAAATCTTCTATGCCCTGTACAGCTTTTTTAATGTTGCAGCCTATAATGTCGCAAACCGCCACTGTAGCAAGTGCATTTAAGATATTATGCTCTCCGGGGACAGATAAATTTATATGAATATATTCGTTGCCATTTTTATATACATCAAAGCTTGGGAAGCCCGCAACACAAGATATATTGCAAGGATAATACATACACCCACTGCTCATACCATATGTTTTAATATCAAGCGGCAAATTGGCAAGTGCTTTTTTTATATTTTCGTCCTCACCCCATGCAACAACACTGCCTTTATCCTTTGTAAGCATAGCAAATTTTGCAAAGCTTTCTCTTATTTCTTCTATACCCGAGAAGAAATCAAGATGGTCTTCTTCTATATTGGTTATAAGCGCAACGGTCGGATAAAATTTTAAAAAACTATTGGTATATTCGCATGCCTCTGTAACAAAAACATCACCATCACCTGTTTTTATATTTCCGTCTATAATATCAAGTTCACCGCCCACACTTATTGTAGGGTCAACCTCTGCATTTATAAGTGCATGTGCAAGCATTGAGGTGGTTGTTGTTTTTCCGTGTGTTCCGCTAACACCTACTGCACAGTTGTATTTTTCCATAATTGCACCCAAAAATTCTGCTCTGTCTATAAGGCGTACACCCCTATGCATTGCCTCTGCCATTTCGGGGTTATCTGCCTTTACCGCTGCAGTATGAACACAAAGCTCGGCACCGCTTATATTATCGGCACTATGCCCCTCATAAACAGTAGCACCCAAATTCTCGAGTTTATTGGTTATATTGCTTTTTTGTCTGTCGGACCCTGTTACCTTGTATCCGCCTTTTATTGCGATTTGCGCCAGTCCGCTCATACTTATTCCGCCAATACCTATAAAATGGATATGAGCGCCTTTATTTATATCATTTAAATGAAATCTTTCCACGAATTTCATACCTGACCTTTCTCACTATTTATACACATACTATGATTATACACCTTAAAGTCAAAAAAAGAAACATTATTTTGTCAAATTCGTGCATAATGTCAATATTTTTTTGTACAAAAAATACATTTTAATAAAAAATGCACAATTCTCTTGACAAAATATTTTTTTTATTGTATAATTAGTGCATATGATTGTAAGACATCACTGGACAGACTATAAACAAATATATTCTTCGGAATGGAAGGTGGTGAAAATCTTGAATATAACTGATATCAGAATCAAGAAAATTTCAACAGAGGGTAAAATGAAAGCAGTTGTATCGGTAACTTTTGACGATGCGTTTGTTGTTCACGATATAAAGGTAATTGAGGGACAAGACAAGCTATTTACTGCAATGCCAAGTCGTAAGACACCGGAGGGCGATTACAAAGACATTGCCCACCCTATCAATAGCGAAATGAGAGCAAATCTTGAAAAAGAAATATTGGCTAAATACGAATCTATACAAGACGAAGCTATTGAAGAATAAGAATTAAAACAGATATCCGCTCTAAGAGGTCGGATGTCTGTTTTTTTGTTGTACTTGACAAAAATGTGTTTTTTTAGTATAATCTATACAAGCAGTTATGGAAGAAAATTATTTTACGATTTTTTTATCGGTTTTCTCTCTGTATAAGCCCGTAAACAGAGAGCATACATAATTTTACTGTTGTATTCGGGCAGAAAGGCTATAAAATATGATTAAGAAGAAACTTTTACTATTATCTACTGTAGTGGCCATGCTTCTGACAACTCTTCCACACACTTATGCTCTTAACGAGGGTTGGCGCGAAGCATTTGTTACAAGAGCAATGAAGCTTATGTCAACAAACCCTGAATATAACGAGATGGCACTTACAGACCTTGACGAAAACGGCGTGCCCGAAGTGTTTTTATATAAAAACAGTAATGACGGAGGAATTGGATATGCTTTTACAATGAAGGATAACCAGATTGTAAGTATTTCTGTCCCCGGTAATATAATCGGTGCATGTATGAGCGATATAGAAGTATATCAAAAAGAAGAAAGACGTATATTTGTAGGTAAGGAAATCCCAAGATATTCTTCTGTTATACGTTATTACAAGCTCTCACTTCACGATAATTCATTAAGTGCAGAAAAAATTGTAAAATCAGATGTAAGTGCACACCAGGCAATACAGTATGTTGATATGCACGGTTCTAACTTTTTAACAAACGGATATCCAAACAGAAACAAAATCCGCGAGTTTATTGACAGTTATGAAAGTGTAAATACACTAAGTGCCACAAAATCAACCGCCAAACTTTCGGTAAACGGAAGATTTTATGATATTTTAGGCTATACCGTAGAAAATTCAAATTACTACAAAATACGTGATATAGCAATGCTTTTGGGAACAACCTCTGCACGCTTTAATGTTGTATGGGACCAAAACATCGGTGCAATAAAAATACTGCCCGGTGTTAAATACACCCCTGTAGGCGGAGAGCTTACCGATGACACCTCAACAACACTTAATATCTCAGAGACTATTACACCTATATATGTAAACAAACTCGAATCCGACGTTGTAACATATACAATTAACGAAAGCACATATATCCAGATAAGAGACATTGCAGCGATTGCAGGCTTTAACGTAGACTGGAATGGTAATACACAAACAGTAGAGATTACAACTAATTAAACATTCAAAAAGGGTTGCAATGCAACCCTTTTTTGTTGTTTATTTTAAGAATTTTAATTCCTCAGGCCTTAATCTTACATATTTATAATTTTCGAGATAATCCAAAAGCGCATCAGCATCGTCAAAAAATTCTACAAGCTTTAACGATTCATCAGGCATAAACTCTTCATCTGCAAGCTTCTGAATTATATTTTTAAGATTGTCATAATAACCATCTACATTGAATATTGCTATTGCCTTGGAATGTTGTTCAAGTTGCTTTAGCGTTATTATTTCAAAAAATTCATCATACGTGCCTATTCCACCTGGTGCAACAATAAAGGCATCCGACTTTTCTTCTAAGAGTTGCTTTCTCTCTCTCATTGTTTTTGTGTGTATCATCTCGGTACAAGACTCAAATAACACACCGTCTACATTAAAAAACGAAGGTGCAATACCAATTATTTCTCCGCCGCCTTTTTGCACTCCTCTTGCAGCTGCTCCCATACATCCGCCATTACCTGCACCAAACACAAGCCCATGACCGCGCTTTGCCATTTTTTCGCCCAGCTTTTCTACTTCTTCTATATATATCCTCTTAATTCTGTCGCTTGACGCTCCGTATACACAATAATTCATAATTTACCTCCCTGTAATACTATTGGTTTATAATTTCCTCTTTTATATTCTTTTTTGAAAATATTTTCAGCACTTCATCATATAGTTTTTCTGTTGCATTTGGCTTTCCTATATGTAATATTGCTTCCTTCATTAAATTGATACGCCATTTTTCAAAAAAGAATTGATACAGTGCCTCAGATACAGTAAAATCATCATTTACATATACCGCAACACCGTTATTTGTTAAGAACGAAACATTCTTATCCTCCTGACCGGGCAATGGATTCATCATTATAAGCGGGAGTCCCTTTGCAAAGCACTCAGAGGTTGTAAGTCCGCCCGGCTTTGATATTATAACATCCGAGGCATCCATCATTACATCTACATTATCGACAAATCCAAAGCAATACAAAGGTTTATCCCATCTGGTTTTATCTATTGCTTTTTTCGCCTTTTCGTTTGTTCCGCATACAACAATTATCTGAAAATCTGCATCAAAGCTATCTATTTCCATTAGATTTTCCAGCAAGTTTCCATACCCCATTGACCCCATCATAACAAGGATAGTCTCCTTTTGCGGCAATATTCCAAGTCTCGTTCTTGCCTCTTCCTGAGATATCTTCTTTGTAAATTGTTTTTTTACCGGTATTCCTATAGGCAACAGCTTATGTGATGGTATTCCCTTTTTATTCATCTGATATGTTAAAAGCGAATCAGGAATAACATAATAATCAAGGTCTGTACTCTCCCAGAACGGGTGAATAGTAAAATCTGTTACTATACCAATCATAGGACAGTGAATATGCCCTCTTTCTCTCATTATCGTCATAACAACACCTGCATAACTGTGTGTACCAATTATGATATCGGGCTTAAAATCCTGAACAAATTTTTTAACCTTATGTGTTATAAGCCTCGAGAAGAAAGATGTAAGAGATATTTTATCATATGGCTCGTCTTCCTTGTTCATTTTGTTATATACCTTACCATATGTTTTGGAAAGGTATTTTGTAGACAAAAGATAACCGTCCTGAATAGTATTGCCCAAATGAGTATTCACCGTATCAAAGATATCAAGCATTTCGCATTGGTGTCCCAACTGCGAAAAATATTCTATAATAGCCTTTGCAGTAGAATGATGACCATAGCCTGCACGTACAGACATCAGCAGTATCCTCATATTTTGCCTCCTTATTATATATTAAACAGTCTTTTTCCGTTGTCATAAGTGGCTTTTGCCACCTCATCATATGTGATTCCCTTTATATCGGCTATAGTTTGTGCCACAATGTGCATATACCTCGAATCGTTTCTTCTTCCGCGTTGCGGAAACGGTGTAAGATATGGAGAGTCCGTTTCGAGAACTATTCTATCAAGCGGTACATATTTTGCAACCTCTTTTGGTCTTATAGAGTTTTTAAAAGTCAATGACCCGCCAAATGCAATGTACATTCCCCAGTCAAGAATTTCCCTTGCCATTTCAACACTGCCTGCATAGCAGTGAAAAACTCCGCCTACCTCATATACATTCCCATCCCGTAAAATATCCATACAATCTGCATGCGCATCTCTGTCATGAATTACAACGGGAAGTTTAACTTCCTTTGCCAACTCAAGTTGAGCCATAAACCACTTTTTTTGAATTTCCCTTGGCGAATTATCGTAATAATAATCAAGACCAATTTCCCCTACTGCCTTTATTTTGGGGTGAGAACAATATTCTTTTAGTTTTTGCATATCCTCAGCACAAAGGTCCTTTACCTCGTGAGGATGTACCCCTGCACATCCATATACGAACGGGTAATTTTCGCAAAGCTTCAAAATATCACTCATTTCATCCAAAGACGAGCACGCATTTACAACAAGACCAATGTCATTTTCGGGGAGTGATTTTAAAACCTCATCTATATCGTCTTTAAAACGCACATCATTATAATGTGCATGTGTATCAAATAACATATATTTCTTCCTCATTTATAATATAATCCATAGGTATATCATATTCATCACACTCTATATTATATTCGCATTGAAATTTATATCCTATACCTATTTTTGTGCCCTTAAATTGCGAGAGAAACCTGTCGTAGTAGCCCTCACCAAAACCCATTCGGTTTCCGCATTTATCAAATGCAATCCCCGGAATTATTGCAACATCAATTTGCGACACATCTGCAGCAAAAATTCTTGGCGGTTCCAAAATACCATATGCACCCTTTACAAAATCATCAGTACTGTCAAAATAATATGCTCTAATTGTTTTTGTTTTTTCATCTGTTATGGGTGCACAGACTTTTTTACCGCCATCAAGCAATTTTTTTATAATTTTATCTGTCCTTACCTCGTTAAATGAACTTATATATACCATAACTGTTTTTGCACTGTTAATTTCTTTAAGTTCAAATAACTTATTGTATATTATATCGCTTTTTTTTAAGATTTGTTGCTTTGTAAGGCTTTTGCGCAATGCCTTTATCTTGTTTCGTAATTCTTGTTTTTTCATATATACTGCATTGTAGCCATAAGCTTATCTGCTACATCTTTACCCTTTAGAATTTGGCATATTGCAAAGCCGAATTCCGCCGCAGCACCTGCACCCTTTGCAGTTACAAACTCGCCATCAACTACAACCTTATCGTTTTGAAGCTTTGCACCTGTAAGATACTTTTCAAAACCGGGAAAGCATACTGCCCTTTTTCCATCTAAAAGTTTCTTTTTCCCCAAAATTGATGGTGCGGCACATATTGCGCCGATATATATACCGTTTGAGTGGGCATATTCTATAAGCTTATGCACCTCGCCTGACTTATCTAACAGTTCGTGTCCTGCACCGCCGGGCAAAAGAAGAAATTCCATGTCATCGATGCTTTCAATTTCCGAAATTACCTTATCTGCCTTAACTGTTATGTTATGTGCACCTCTGACAAGCTCATCTTTTATTGAAACTGTTATAACATCAATATCCGCACGCCTTAAAATATCAATAGGTGTTATTGTTTCCACCTCTTCAAATCCGTCTGCTAAAAGTACGTATACCATATTCGTCTCCTTTTATAAATCTACTCTGTTTCTTTTTTCTCCGTTTATAAACGCACCAATGTTCTTTGCAATTTCATCTATACATCTTGCACGCGACTCAAATGCACCCCAAGCCATATGAGGTGTTAAGCATACATTTTCCATATCCTTAACCCCGTAAAACGGGTGCTCCTCACCAAATGGCTCTATACTGTAAACGTCTGTTCCAAAAGCGCCTATTTCGTTGTTTTTAAGAGCTTCGCAGATTGCCTTTTCGTCAGTTACTGCTCCTCTTGCAACGTTAACTAAAATAACGTCTTTTTTCATCAGAGACAGCGTTTTTTTGTTTATCATTTCACGTGTTTGATCGGTAAGCGGTGTGTGGATTGTTATAATATCTGACACTTTGCAGAGTGTTTCTAAATCCACGCACTCCACTCCATCGCACTCACTTCTCTTATTTACAATCACTCTGCAGCCCAAAGCCTCAGCCACTTTCGAGACTTGCCTTCCTATATTGCCATAGCCGATAATCCCCCACGTTTTACCCGCTAATTCATGATAAACAGGTATGAGCCTGTTTGCTATGCCGCTTTTTGTATAGCTGCCGTTTTTTACATACTGAGCATAGCTTGATAAATTCACCGACAAAGACAAAACCATAGCCACAGTAACCTGTGCTACACTATTTGAGCTATAACCTACTACATTGCAGACTGCAACGTTTCTTTTACGGCACTCATCTAAATCTATGTTATCATAGCCCGTTGCACTTACACATATAAGTTTAAGATTTTTTGCGGCATTTAGTACATCTTTTGTTATTTTAATCTTATTTAAAATAACAACCTCAGCGTCCTTTATTCTTTCGATTGTTTCTTGTTGGGTAGACGCGGAATACGTTGTTAGTTCGCCGAAATTTCTTATTCCGTCAAACGAAACATCATCCCCTAAAGTTTCTATATCAAGCATTACAATTTTCATAATAAATCATTCTCCCTGTACAATACGGAACTGTATTACATTTTATAATACCTTGTATGCTATAATTATAAAACATATCACAAAAAAAGTCAACAAACTCAGACAATTTTATTACTTTTACATTTCGTTAGTGTATGCATGCTATATTTTATCAATAATGCTTGACTAATCATGGTTTTTATGCTAAAATGTGTAAATAGGTGGTTGTAAAAAACATATGCGTACGCGGCAAAAATATCAATGCGGAAAGGCTGTGGTTTTTTATGAACATTTCAACAAATTTAAAGGCGATTGATACTCTAAAAAGCTCTGTGCTTTGCGGGATTGCGAGGCTCTATAGCGAGCTTGCAAATCATGATACCGAACAAGACGAGCGTGTGATTGAAGATGAGATTGCATCCGTTATCGCTATGTGTTATATGCTTTCTAAGCGATTGGGGTTTGATTATAGCGATACAGACGAAGCAATGTGCGGGATTTTATCGGGCAGTATTGATGAAAATTTCGACGAGGAAAATTCTGCAGATATGTCTTCTCTTAATAAGTACATCTTAAAAAACCGTAAGGTAAAATTTAATACGGGCTATTGATGATTACTAACACGCAAAAACGGAGGAAAATATGGAAAAACGCAATGGAGAAACAATAAATATGCTGATAAATTCAGCATTTGTATTGTCATTTTTGCTTATTGTATCAGGCATATATAACCTGTTTTACGGATCTTTTCCCTCAGGTGTTGCCACACTTATAATAGGCTTGGTTTCTGTTGGATATTTTGTATATTTTAAGCACGAAAGAAAAAAGAAGATTGATTATCTTTTAACTTCATTACCACATGGTATAGGCGCGGCAGATTCAAATACTATGGAAAGCCTGCCTATACCTGTTGCAATTTTTAATATGGACGGAACACTAAGAGGCTACAACAATAACTTTGCATCTATGTTTGACCATCAGGCGTTGTTTGGAATTTTTATCGAAAAGATTCTTCCGCAAATAAAATGGACAGAAATTTTAAAGCGTGCTTCAGACATTCGTCTCTCGATTGAGTACGAGGCAAAAAAATTCAGAGTAATCGGCAAGCTAATGAGCGATAACGCTAAGTCTACTGCACTAAAAGAGGATAAGCTTTCGGTATATTTGTATTTTATAGATTATACCTCCGAGGCGAATTTACTTTCTCTTTATGATATGACCAAAGCTGACATTGCAGTTATAAACATTGATAATTATGACGATTTACTACAAAAAATAAATGATGATGAGAGACAAAAAATAACCTCAGGCATAGCAAAAGCAATGAATGAATGGGCACTCGACTCTTCTGCTATACTAAAAAAGCTTGACAGAGACAGATACATTATGCTTTTTGAGCATAAATATCTTGCGGACTATATCAACAATAAATTCAAAATTCTCGATAGAGTAAGAGAAATAGCAGAGGAAACTAAAATACCAGTTTCGCTAAGTATAGGTGTAGGCACAGGCGGGAGAATTCACGAAAACGAATCCTATGCGCGAAATGCAATGGATATGGCTTTAGGTCGAGGTGGCGACCAGGCTTGTATAAAAGACGAAACACAATTTAAATTCTATGGCAGTAAAACAAAGGAATATGAAAAGAGTACACGTGTAAAAACAAGGGCCGTTGCTCTTGCACTGCGCGATTTTATAAATCAATCGGAAAATGTTGTGTTTGTGGGACATACAGGTGCTGATTTTGACTGCTTTGGTGCGGCAATAGGCTTGCAAAGAGCAGTAAGAGCATTAGGTAAAACACCATATATTATATATGACGGAAACTCACCCGCCATATCAAAAATGTATGAACAGACTATAAAAATCCCCGAATACAAGGATTTGTTTATAGACTCAGGCGAAGCACTTGAAATTTTGGAAAACAACTCACTTTTAGTTGTGCTTGATACTCACAGACCATCACTTCTGCCAAATCAGGAGCTTATAAATGTATCCCAAAAGACAGTACTTATTGACCATCACAGACGTTCTACAGAATTTATTTCACCATGCTCTTTGATATATCACGAGGCGTATGCATCATCAACCTGTGAAATGGCAACAGAGCTTATAGAATATATGAATATAGGCACATCACTCACCAAATATGAGGCACAGTGTCTTTATACAGGTATATTGATGGATACAAAGAACTTTATGTTAAAAACAGGTGTAAGAACATTTGACGCAGCGTCATATTTAAAGCGACGCGGTCTTAATACTGTTGAGGTTAAACAACTGTTTAATATCGGCAAAGAAGACTATGACCATAAGGTGGATATAGTAAAAACTGCTACTGAGATAGTACCTAATATTGCGGTTGCAAGCACACACGAAAAATATCCAAACGGTAAAGTTATAGCCTCACAAGCGGCTGATGAAATGCTTAATATTGATAATATAAAAGCTTCGTTTGTAATCTTCCCCGCCGATGACGGTATAGGTATCAGTGCAAGGTCATTAGGTGATATAAATGTGCATTTGATTATGGAAAAACTTGGTGGCGGCGGTCATATGACTGTTGCGGGTGCGCAAATTTCGTGCCCTACCGTCGAGGAGGCAGAGGCCTTACTTATACAGGCAATAAACGAACATATATCTGATGAAGAGGAGTAAGAACAATTATGCAGGTAATTTTAACACAAGACGTAAAAGGTCAGGGTAAAAAAGGACAAATGGTAAAGGTCTCTGACGGATATGCAAGAAACTATCTTTTACCAAAAGGTCTTGCAACAGAGGCAACAAAAGAAAATATAAATGTTATGAAGGGCAAAGCCGAATCACTTGAATATAAGCTTAAAACAGAGCGAGAAGAAGCACAGAAAATAGTTGATAAAATGAAGGAAATCGAAGTTGTTTTAAGTGCAAAATCAGGTGCAAACGGAAAGCTTTTCGGCTCAATAACCTCTAAGGATATCTCTGAGGAATTAACAAAGCAACATCACATAAAAATAGACAAAAAGAAATTTGTATTACCTGACGGAATAAAGACAATAGGTACAACCGAGGTCGAAGTAAAGGTTTATCCACAAATAACAGGTAAGCTTAAGGTTGTTGTTAAAGAGGCGTAGATTTAATTTATGAGTGCGAAAGAGGTGAAAATATGGCGGAGGAATTACAAAATTTAATAGACGCAACTCCAAGAGAGTTGCCATATAATCGTGAGGCAGAGCAGGCTGTTATTGGCAGTGTTTTGTCTACTTCGGGCGAAAATGCAGGTGCGGCAATAGAAATCATTAACCCCGCCGATTTTTACTTTGCGGCAAATAAGCTTGTATTTGCTGCTATTGTTGAGTTATTTAACGAAAACAGTGCAATCGACTTTGTAACCGTGGCAAACAAGCTCGGTCAAAATGACACACTTGAGGCAATCGGCGGCATTGAATATTTAAGAGAGCTTGCTACAAGCGTGCCAACTACAAGACATATTACGTATTATTCAAATATTATACGCGATATGTCTATTATGCGTAATCTTATAAAATGCTCCGAGCAAATTTCAAAGATTGCATACGAAGCCTCCGACGCTCCCGAAAAAGTGCTCGAACAGGCAGAACAACTCGTCTTTAATGTATCTTCTTCTAAAGATGGCGGAGATATTTCGAAAATAAGCGATATACTATACGACAGTTATCTCGAGTTGGTTGAGAATTCTCAAAATTCAGGAGGGCTTACAGGTCTTGACACAGGCTTTGTTGAGCTAAACAAAAGAACGGGCGGTTTTCATGGCGGTGAACTCATTCTTATTGCGGGACGTCCCGGCATGGGTAAATCAAGCTTTGCCGTAAATATTGCAGAATTTGCAAGTATATCTTCAGGTAAAACTGTTGCAATATTTAACCTCGAAATGCCGCGCGAACAGATAGTTAACAGAATTTTGTGTTCACAGGCAAGAGTAGACTCAAACAAAATCCGTACAGGAACAGTTGAGGCCGATGACTGGATAAAAATAAGTGAAGTATTACACCGTGTTGAAGTTGCGCCAATGTATATAGACGATACTGCAAGCATTACAGTATCACAAATAAGAGCAAAGTGCAGACGTTTAAAGCAGACTCAGGGTCTTGCAATGGTTGTAATAGACTATCTTCAGCTTATGCAGTCAAGCGGAAGGACCGAAAATCGTCAACAGGAAATTTCGGAAATATCAAGGTCTCTAAAAATCCTTGCAAAGGAGCTTAATGTTCCCGTTGTTGCACTTTCACAGCTTTCGCGTGCGAGCGAATCAAGAAGTGATAAACGTCCAATGCTGAGCGACTTAAGAGAATCAGGTGCAATAGAACAAGATGCCGATATGGTAATGTTTTTATACAGAGAGGGCTACTACCAAAAGGACAGTGAAAATCAGAATATTGCAGAATGTATAATCGCAAAGAACAGAAGCGGTGAAACGGGCTCATTCAATCTTGGTTGGGCTGGTAAATATACCAAATTTTCAAACATTGAATTCGAAAAGAAAGAGGAAGAAAATGACAGTTCAAACTCTTAATAGGGTTTTAAGAACAATAAAAGAACACTCACTTATAAAAAGCGGCTCTAAAGTGTTAGTGGCACTTAGCGGCGGTGCGGATTCTGTTGCACTTACTCATATTCTCCACTCCATTTCCAAAGAGTTGGGAATTACACTCTGTAGTGCACACCTTAATCACGGAATACGCGGTGAGGAAGCTTTACGCGACGAGAAATTTGCATTGGAATTTTCAAAAAGCTTAGGAATAGAATGTTTTATAAAAAGAGTGGATATTCCTAAAATATCAAATGGTATATCAGAAGAGCTTGCAGGCAGAAATGAACGCTACAAGTTTTTTAATGAAATCTGTAAAGAATATGAGATATCATCAGTTGCAACTGCACATAACAAAAATGACAATGCCGAAACTTTGCTTATGAATTTTATGCGCGGTGCAACACTTGGCGGTCTTTCGGGAATACCATATCAAAGAGGTAATATAATACGTCCCCTACTGGATATTTCACGTGAGGAAATTGAAGAATATTGCAGACAAAATAATCTTAGCTATGTTGTAGACAGTACAAATCTCGAGGAGGATTATACGCGAAACAAAATAAGGCTATCTCTTATTCCAAAAATTCAAAATGAATTTAACCCCTCGTTTATATCTACCGTAACATCAAATGCACAATACATTTTTGACGATAACGATTATATCGAAAAGCTAACACAAAAAGAATACAACGATAATGTTAAAAATGGCACAATAAGCATAAAATATATAACGTCTTTGCATAGAAGTATTCAAAGAAGAATTATATATAAAATGATATGCGCATCATATGGTTGCAGTTATGATGTATCATCAAAGTATATAGAGGCAGTATATAATCTTTTAGCCTCTAAAAATTCAGGCAAAAGTGTTGATTTGGGTAATGGTGTAAAGGCATGTATTGAATATGACACTCTTATAATTTCAAAAAAGACAAACACAAATGCTGAATTTGAGTACATTCTCCCTATTGATGAAGAAATATATGTAAAAGAGGCAGGTATATATATAAAGGCAATTTACACTGATACTGATAGCGGTGATTGCTTTTCACTATCACCCGATACCGTAATAAAGGTAAGAAACCGCAGAAGCGGTGATGTGTTCTTCCCTAGCGGCATGAATGGGTCAAAGAAAATAAAAGAATATTTTATCGACGAAAAAATCCCGCTTAGTCAACGAAACAAAATATGTATTATAACCTTTAATGACCAAATAGGATACGTATTAGGTAAAAGACGCGACAGACGGTTTAACTTTAAAAATTCAGGAATAAAGCTATTATACAGACAGGAGGAGATATAAGTCTTGCAAAAAGGATATAAAGGGTTAGGTATATGGCTTGGAATTCTTGCACTTATGTATATAATTTACTCTATGGCAATTTCAAGCATGGTTAATGGCGAAAAACTGGTGTATTCCGACCTTGTAAGTGCAATAAAAAAAGAACAGGTTGTGTCTATGACTATAAACGGTAACACGGTTACTGCACAAATTATAGACGATGACAAAAACACCAACACACCCCCGAAAGTTCCCACGGACGACAAGGAAATACCTACAACAACTCACAAAATAAAGATACCCTCTATTGAGGTGCTTTATCAGGATGTAGGCGACGAAATGGCAACGCTTGTTGAGGAGGGCACTCTCAAGCAGGAGGTTTACGAGTCGAATATATCGTGGTCAACAATAACCAATGTATTACTCATTGGAGTAATTCTTGTTGTATTTTTAATGGGCTTTACACGTAAAGGCGGTGCGCCGAACTTTACAAAATCACGTGCAAAAATCAACATAGACAACAAAAAGGTTACATTTGATGATGTTGCAGGGGCCGAAGAGGAAAAGGAAGAATTAAAGGAATTAGTAGAGTTTTTGAAAAATCCCGAAAAATTCACCGCACTCGGTGCAAGAATACCAAAAGGTGTACTTCTTGTAGGCTCACCAGGTACAGGTAAGACTCTTCTTGCGAAGGCTATAGCCGGCGAGGCAGATGTTCCTTTCTTCTCTATAAGCGGTTCCGACTTTGTTGAATTATATGTAGGTGTTGGTGCCTCAAGAGTAAGAGATTTATT
>JAZNPJ010000132.1:0-8705 GCA_045589635.1 Clostridia bacterium | reverse complement strand
TGTGTCTACAAAATAGGGCTGTGCATACATCTTAAATGTGTATACACCCTCTACGTTTCTTACTACTGTGTCCCTTATATCGCAGTCTGCCTTTGTTCCATTGCTGTACACTTTACGTCCGGGAAGAAGCCTTAATTCACTGTGTACACTGTGTATGTTTTCTACCAATGTCTTTTCGATTGTGCCATTTGTCATTGACGAGACTGCCCAGTCCCACGCGTTTAGTGCAACCAAATCGTCGCCCATATTTTTTCCGCTCATTTCGTTTATGTGCACGTATTTTGCGGGACCGTTTAAGTGAATTCCGTCTTTATGATAATTCTCAAACAAGATGTTTTCTATAAATACGCCCTCGCAGTTACATACCTGAACACCGTATGACATACTGTTTGCCATAACCATATTTTTTACTATTATGTTTTTTACGTTGGAAAAGAGCATAATCGCAAATACACCCTGTATTGAATTTTCTTTATCAAATCTCAAGAGCATATTACCGTTTAAAAGGTCGGCATTTTCGTCTTTTTTGAACACCTTACCGTCTTTTATTATTGTTTCGGCATCTGATACGTTTTTGTAGGTTAAAACGTCCCAAATTCCGCCCTCGACCGCTATGTCGCAGGTGGGGCTATCGAGAGTAACATATTTTTCGTTACCATCAATAATGTTGTCGCTTCTTAACATACACACATTGGTTTTTGGTGTAAGCGCTATTACCTGTTCACTATCCACTTTAAGCTTGTTATTTGTGTGCATAATAAGTGTATCGTCAATAAAAATTCTTCTGCCAAGATTGGGGATATATACACACTCATTCTCGTCGAGAGCCTTTTGGATTGCCTTTGTCCAGATTTCGCAAGTCGTTGTTGAAACTTGTCCGCACTTATTGGTTATTGTTAGCTCTTTTTCGTATACTAAGCTTTTGTATTCCTCAACATTTACAGGATTTTCAAAGGTATACTCTGTAATTATATTCGACTTTATTTGTGAAATCAGTTTTTCCACCGTCTTTACCTCCGTAGTGTTTTTTACTTCATTATACATTGTACGTGATTAAAAAACAAGAAAAAACGTATTTGTTTTAGAAATTTCGTATTTACTTTTCTCTCTCTTTTATAACATCATTAAAGATAGTCATAAATTCCTCGCCCGTAATAGTCTCTTTTGAAATTAAATACTCGGATATTTTATCCAACGCGTCGCGGTTTTCGTTTAAGAGCGTGTGTGCGATTTTGTGCCTTTCCTTTAAGACGCTCACAACCTCTTCGTCTATTTTTGTTTTTGTCTCCTCAGAGCAGTGCGAAACACTGCGTCCGTCAAGATACTTGTTTTGGATACTCTCCAACCCCGCCATACCGAATTTATCGGACATTCCGTATTGGGTTATCATGTTTCTCGCAAGCTCGGTTGCACGCTCTATATCATTTGACGCACCTGTTGTTTGTGTATTAAACACTATCTCCTCCGCTGCACGTCCTGCCAAGAAAACGGTTATCTGGTCTAAGATTTCTGCTTTTGACATTAAATACTTTTCTTCCTCATCAGGCATTTGCATAGTATAGCCCAATGCACCCATTGTACGCGGAACAATCGTGATTTTCTGAACTGGCTGAGTGTTCTTTTGCAAGGCAGTAGCGAGCGCATGGCCGACCTCGTGGAATGCAACAATCCTCTTTTCGGACTCGGACAGGATTCTGTCCTTTTTCTCCTTACCCGCGATTATGACCTCGACAGCCTCCATTAAGTCCTCCTGAATGACTTGTTTTCTGCCAAGTCTTACTGCACGGAGTGCCGCCTCATTTACCATATTTGCAAGGTCTGCACCAACTGCACCGCTTGTGGCAAGCGCCATTTGATGAAGGTCTATGTCGGAAGAGAGCTTTACATTTTTGGCGTGTACTTTTAATATATCCTCTCTGCCTTTTAAGTCGGGTTTTTCTACAATTATACGTCTGTCAAAACGTCCTGGTCTTAACAGTGCCTTATCCAATATTTCGGGACGGTTTGTTGCGGCTAAGATTACAAGACCCTTTGATGAGTCAAATCCGTCCATTTCGGAAAGGAGTTGATTTAGTGTCTGCTCTCTTTCGTCGTTTGTGCCAAGCTGATTGTCTCTGGATTTTCCTATTGCGTCAATTTCATCTATAAATATAATACATGGCGCTTTTTGTGAGGCTTGCTTAAATAAATCTCTTACACGGCTTGCACCCACGCCCACAAACATTTCTACAAATTCTGAACCGCTAAGCGAGAAGAATGGAACATTTGCCTCACCTGCAACCGCCTTTGCCAAAAGGGTTTTACCTGTTCCCGGGGGACCCACCAAAAGCGCACCCTTGGGTTGCTTTGCACCAATTTCGGTGTATTTTGCGGGGTTATGCAAAAAGTCGACAATCTCGTTTAGCGACTCCTTTGCCTCCTCCTGACCTGCAACATCTTTAAAGGTGATACCCGTTTTGTTTTCCATATTATACATCTTGGCATTTGACTGACCAACACCCATTATGCCGCCGCCCATTCTCTTTGAAAGTGAGCGTGTTAAGAACGAAAACAAAATTCCCATAAATAACAGCGGTAAAATCCACGAAACAAAAAAGTTTAATATTGGATTTGAGTAAATAATAGGTGTGTAATATTTTATGTTGTGCTCATCAAGTAACGCCAAAAGACGCTCGTCTCTTATATAGCCTGTAAGATATTGCTCTCTTGAGCTGTTTTTCATGGCGTCTATTGCCTCTTTGTCAGCTATACCGAAAATTTCTAAAAATTTGTCGGTCTGCTCGCTCGTTTGGGTGGTTTTTTCAGGCTTTTGGTAGATTACAATTTTGTCGCTTTCAAAAACAACCTCGTCGACCTTTTCTTCCTTTACCATTTTTAGGAATTCGTTATAGCTTATTTCCTCGCGGTTTCGTGCCGACATTGAGCTCATTAAAAAGTTAAGCCCGAACGTCGCAACAAGCGAGATTATTAAAATCAAAAACCCTGTATTTTTAAATGGTGATGACGGTTTTTGATTGTTCTTTTTGTCATTTTTATTATCGTTCACTATTTGCCTCCGTTTTTGGTTTGTATTATTTTAATTTTTTACAAATTTAACCGGTTTTATTGTATCATATACAAAAATAAAAGTCAATTAACAAACTGATAATTTTTTTTAACAAATAATTTGTTTTCGTTATTTTAAAAACATATGTAATAACTTTTCATAAAGCTTATTCTTATACGGCTGATAGCGCATAGGCAAATCAAGCCAGGTTTTCTTGTCCATAACTGATTTATAATGCGAAAATGCATTAAATCCGTCTTTTCCGTGGTATGAGCCCATACCGCTTTCACCAACACCGCCAAAGCCCATTTCGCTTGTTGCAAGGTGAACTACTACATCATTTATGCAGCCTCCGCCATAAGAAAGCTCTTTTGTAACACGGTTAATATGCTTTTTATTAGCAGAAAACAGATATAATGCAAGCGGCTTATCCTTGTCTTTGAGGTCATCAACTAATTTGTCAAAGTCATCAAATGTAAGTATCGGCATAATAGGCCCAAAGATTTCTTCGCCCATAACTGCATCTGCCTCTGTTACATTATCCATAACAGTAGGTGATATCTGGTGTGTTGCGCTATTTGTTTCTCCGCCAATAACAACCTTGTTGTTATCTATAAGAGAGCAAAGTCTCTCAAAATGTCTTTCGTTTATTATTTTTCCGTAATCTTTGTTTTCTAACGGTTTATCTCCATATTGCTTCTTTATCTGCGCTACAACCTCGCTTATAAATTTATCCTTTACAGAGCTCTCACAAAGGATATAGTCGGGAGCAACACATGTCTGACCGCAGTTTAAGTATTTACCAAACACTATTCTTTTTGCTGCAAGCTTAATATTGGCACTTTCATCTACAATACACGGACTTTTACCGCCAAGCTCCAGTACTGCAGGAGTTAAATGCTCGGCAGTTTTACGAAGAACCTCTTTACCTACTGCCTGACTTCCCGTAAAGAATACAAAGTCGAATTTTTGCTCTAAAAGTGCCTGATTTTCTGCTCTGCCCCCTGTTACAACCGCAACATATTCAGGCGCAAAGCATTCTGTTATAATTTTCTCTATAATCTTGCTTGTTGCGGGTGAATATGCACTGGGCTTAACAATCGCGGTGTTACCTGCGGCTATTGCATCTGCCAAAGGGTCAAGAGTCAAAAGAAACGGATAATTCCACGGACTCATAATAAGGGTGTTTCCGTAAGGAACAGGTTGCTTATAGCTATGAGCTGCAAAGTTCGTAATCGGAGTAGCTACTGTTTTTCTCTTTGCAAATTTTTTTGTATGACCTATCATATACGAAATCTCCGAAAGCACAAGACCGCTTTCGCACATAAAGCCTTCAAAATGGCTTTTACCAAGGTCAGATGTTAATGCATTATTTACCTCGTTTTGGTATTTTTTTACTGTTAAATAAAGCTTTTTTAGTTGTTCAATACGAAACTTAACAGGAATTGTTGCACCGCTTTTATAATATTTTCTCTGCTTTTCGAGCAGGATATTTATTTGTTCACTTGTCATTTTATTTGCTCCAATCTGCGATTTTATAATAAAAACTTTCTAATTCTTTTCTTGTCATAAGCTTTGGTACGGGATAAAGTGGATTTGCTTCCTTTTCGGCGTGCTTTGATAATGACAGGATATCTTCTTTTTTAATACCCTCTATTTTATCAGAAATTCCCATATCAGAATTTAGCTTTTTAATGGCATCAATAAACTTTTTAGCGCCTGTTTCTTGAGTATCATTTTTATTACAAATTCCCGCATATACAGAAAGCTTATAGAGCTTTTTATATACACTTTTGCCATAAGCCTCAAGTACATATGGCATAATAACCGTATTTGCAAGACCGTGCGGTGTTCCGTAAAGACCTCCCAATGCATGTGCAAGAGCATGAATATATCCCACATACGACTTTGAAAATGCTATGCCTGCCTTGTATGCTGCATAAAGCATATTTTCCCGTGCTATATGATTTTTTCCGTCCCTGTATGCAGTGTAAATATTTTCAAACACAAGCTTTGTAGCCTCCATTGCAAGCATTCGTGTTTCTTTGGTTGTAGAACGTCCAATGTATGCTTCAACTGCATGAGTAAGCGCGTCCATTCCCGTAGTTGCAGTTAAATGCGGCGGCAAAGAATATGTAAGCGATGCATCTAAAACTGCATAATGCGGAATTAAAGGAAAGCTCATTATTGCATATTTATGGTGAGTTGCAGAATCTGTAATCATAGCAGCAAGTGTTGTTTCGCTGCCTGTGCCTGCTGTTGTGGGGATAGCAATAAATAAAGGCAATTTTCGCCATGCCTTTAGCTTGCCGCCTAACTGATTTACTGTTCTTTTTGGATATACAACCCGTGCACCAACCGCCTTTGCGCAGTCCATAGCCGAACCGCCGCCAATAGCTATAATGGCATTGCAGTTATTTTTATGATACAATCTAAGTGCGTCTTCAACATTTATAACTGTTGGATTTGGTAGTGTATCATCATAAACTGTATACCCTATATTACCTGTTTTCAACGCTTCTTCAACAGGCTTTAATAATCCGTTATTAACTATGCCTTTATCTGTTACAACAAGTACAGATGTTGCTTTTTCTTTTTTTAATACTTCTCCAAGCCCCCCGCAGGAACTAATAATTTCCGGTTCTCTGTATGGAAGTACCGGCAGAGCCATTCGAAATGCCGCCTGAAACACACGGCAATATACTGATTTAATAAAAAACATAATTACCTCTTATTTTTATATGATTTTGCCACTTTATCTATATTTTCACTTATTATATTCAAACTGCGGTAAAATATCTCTCTGTCATTATCAGAAATACCTGTACTTATTTCCTCAAGAACAGATGCAATTTTATCTGCAATTCTTTTGCCTGCCCTCATTCCTCTTTCTGTAAGCTCAAAAGGAGCATTATATCTTTTTTTTGTTTGAGATTTGCATATAATATAGCCATTCTTCTCAAGATAATCAAGACTTCGCGAAATAGTGGCCTTATCTTCTTCACATCTCTCACAAAAATCCTTTGATGTCAGCTCTTTTGATATATACAAATAATAAAGGCAAGAAATATGCGGACTTCTTAATTCGTAATTTGCCATTTCTTCATTCTTTATTTTACGAATGTTTCTGTTTATTCTGTTTAACAAAACCGTAAAGGTTTCAAAACGCTCATCCATTTAGTAAACCTCCTTAACTCATACTTGTTGAAACTTCAACAAGTATAGTATAACAAAAACTTGTTGAAATGTCAACAAGTTTTTCCAATTATAAAAGGACTACGGAAATTCCATAGTCCTTTTGGTATGTTTTTGTTATTTATCCAATGTCTTCATTGTTGGGAACAATAATACGTCCCTTATGGCAGCGGAGTCGGTGAGTAACATACACATTCTGTCGATACCAAAACCGATACCGCCTGTTGGCGGCATACCGATTTCCAATGCCCTCATAAAGTCCTCGTCTGTTGTATTTGCCTCCTCGTCGCCAAGAGCCAACAGCGCCTCTTGTGCCTTAAAGCGTTCTCTTTGGTCTATCGGGTCGTTAAGCTCGGAGTATGCATTTGCCATTTCCCAGCCATTCATAAAGAACTCAAATCTTTCAACATAGTCGCCATTTTCGGGCTTTTTCTTTGTAAGCGGTGAAATCTCAACGGGGTGGTCCATAACAAATGTCGGTTGAATTAAATGCTCCTCTACAAATTCCTCAAAGAACAGATTTAATATATCACCCTTTTTATGGTGGTCCTCAAATTCAACGTGCTTTTCTTTTGCAATGGCTCTTGCCTCTTCGATTGTGTTTATCTCGTTAAAGTCAACGCCTGAATACTTCTTAACCGCGTCAAGCATTGTTATTCTCTCAAACGGCTTGCCCAAATCCATTTCTATTCCGTTATACACAATTTTTGTTGTGCCCAGAACCTCTGTGGCAACGTGGCGGTAAAGATTTTCTGTTAAGTCCATCATACCGTGATAATCAGTATATGCCTGATACAATTCCATAAGAGTAAATTCGGGGTTATGACGGGTGTCTAAGCCCTCGTTTCTGAAAACTCTGCCGATTTCGTACACTTTTTCAAGTCCGCCTACAATAAGACGCTTTAAGTATAATTCAAGAGATATTCTTAGCTTAAAATCTTCATCAAGTGCATTAAAGTGTGTCTCGAACGGACGCGCTGCAGCACCGCCTGCATTTGAAACAAGCATTGGAGTTTCAACCTCCAAAAATCCCTGCTTGTTAAGATAATCTCTTATTGTTGCCAATATCTTTGAACGCTTTATAAATGTATCCTTAACATCTCTATGCATAATAAGGTCGACATATCTTTGACGATATCTTAGGTCTGTATTTGTCATACCATGGAATTTTTCGGGAAGAGGCTGTAATGATTTCGAAAGAAGTGTTATTGTATCCGGTCTTATCGAAATTTCGCCCGTCTGTGTTGTGAACACTTCGCCCGTTGCACCGATTATATCGCCTGTATCAAGCTTTTTAAAGCGGTCGTATTCCTCGTCTCCTAAAATATCCTTTTTAACAAAAAGCTGAATTTGTCCCTCAATGTCTGCTATATGAACAAAGCCAACCTTACCCATACCTCTCTTGGACATTATTCTGCCTGCAACGGTAACGGTTTTTCCGTCAAGCGGTGATATTTTTGCGGTTATTTTCTTTGTTTCGCCACGCATTTCTACCTCGCGCTCTTCCTCTGTTGCATTATTTAAGATATCGGCAGATGTGTGAGTTCTGTCAAATTTAGTTATAGTAAACGGGTCTCTTCCCTCGCTTTGAAGCTCAGAAAGCTTATCTCTTCTTACCTGTAATAACTGTGATAATTCCTTTTCTTCCATTTTGCTCTTCCTTTCCGGGTTGTACAAAGTACAACTGTTGATTTATCTCTATCTTTTTTTAAACATATTTATACAATTTACATTATATAACAAATTTAGCAAAATGTCAAATAAAAAAGAGGTTTTTATATAAAACAGAGGGGACTGTCTGTTTAACACAGATTATCCCCTCTGCAGTTATTGATTTATATATACAATCTGAACTTCTTTATTTAAACTTCTTGCATAATCTATTGTGTACTTTGTTCCTCTTGACTTTCCGTCCCAGAAAGCCAGAACCTTATCGCAAAATTTTACTATGATTTCATTTCTTGCAAGAGGTGCTCTTTTTCCCTGTAAATCGTATCTTGGTCTTATTATGAATTTTGACATTTTTACTCTGTCTGCATATTGCTCCGCTATTGTATCAACTCCCACTGCTCCGCCTGATATTATAAGACCGACATCGGGGGTTATGTAAGGCGCTATATCCACATTTTTTATACTCCTCGAACCTACGATTGCTAATTTCATAAAATTTCCTCCAATAAAAAAGTGTGCTCCATTGAGGAACACACAAAAAAAGTGTAATCCCTCGTTATTTACTACCACATAAATACATAACCAAATATCACCCGCAGGGAATGATTAAAAGAGAAAACACCTTTTTACAAAGGTTATTTTCCCAACGGGTAGTTTTTTTATGTAATTATGTGGTACGTACATTATAGCATTATTGGTCGGTTTTGTCAAATGTTTTTTAAGATAAAACAGAGGGGTCAGTCTGTGTAAATTCTATTGCTCAAAATTGCGGACCGTCGAGGACGCCGGTCCC
>JAZNPJ010000131.1:0-3415 GCA_045589635.1 Clostridia bacterium | reverse complement strand
ACAATCCTCTCCAAATTTTCCCACAATAACTCCCGAATTGTTATAGATGATATAGATCTCTGTTTTGTCTTTATTCCATAGCTTTATATAGTAATCTTCTAAAATATAACCTTTTTTTGGTGCTATTACGCGGTCATAGTAGGAAAAATTTATGTAGGCATTAAACCACTTTTCTAAATCGTCCCTCTCTATATCTGCACATTTGCCATTGTTGCCCACAATCACACCGCTATGAATTTCATTTATATCTTTAATGTCCCAAATATCGCTAAATGGCTGACCAGAGGGCAAATCTTGTGCAGACACAGTTAAAACAAGCGATAAAACCATTATTATTGATAAAGCAAGTGCTAATATTCTTTTCATTTTATCATCTCCTTAAAAATTACTTTTAAGGTAACAAAAAACGGTTTTAAAACCGTTTTTATTATTATTCTACTACCTTAAAATATGGTGGATATTCTTTTTCCTCTTCAGATGTATATTCAAGCAATACATCTCCGTCATTATCCTCTAACTCTTCAAAGCCCATAAGCTTATATGTTATATACATCATTCTGTTGCGGTCGGTTGTTTTAAACTCTGCAAACATTCTCTTATTAAGCTTTTCTTTAAGCTTTGCAAGATGTACCAAAATTGCAGAGCCGACTCCTCTTGACATTACTCTGCAGCTCATCAAAAGAAGCTTTATTCTTAAATCTTCATCATTTTCTACAAGTATAAGACCTATTTTGCCATAATCGCCAAACTTGTCCTTTAAGCCTGCAATTAAAAAGATATGCTTATCATCTTCTATAAATTCCTTTAATTCATCATATGAATATGTGTAGCCTGTCGAATTTAGCTGATGTGTTCTTATTGTAAGCTCATATGCACGTTGTAAATCCTCTTCACTAACGGGTGCTATTGTAAGCTCCATATCAAGGCTTTGCAAAAACTCGGCACTTGTACCCACAAACTCCTTTTCCACCTCATCACGCTTTGAAGCTGCAATATACATCTTTCTGCGGTTTTTAGTGTCCTCAGTTATAAAACGCGGGGTCATTCTTTCATAGCTTAAGATGTTTTTTATATCAAGTGCATCTATTGTCATAACAGACGGGCACAAATGCGAAACCTCTTCGCGTTCAAATGGCTGGTCGTCTACAAAGGCAAGTGTGTTAATTCCAATATTTAATTTTTTTGCTATTTCATTTATTGAGTTGCTTTTTGGATTCCAGTTTATCTGCGGATACAAAAAATACTCATTTATTCCAAATTCGCATAGTTTTTTATATGCATCATCATAGTTGTTTTTACTTGCAACAGACTGCAAAATTCCACGTTCGTCAAGTGCTTTTATAACATCAACAATGCCATCTGTAAGCTTTGTTGCACCACCCTCAATAAGTGTGCCCTCCCAGATAGTATTATCAAGGTCCCACACAACACATTTTATTTTTTCTTCGCTCATTTTCTTCCTCTTTACAGATACTTTTTAACTGTATCAGCAATAGTCTCAACCGTTTTAAAATTCTTCTCTGTTATATCTTTATTTTTGAATTTTATACCGAATTCCTTTTCGAGATACATAACAATTTCAAGAGCAAACAATGAGTTTACATATCCGCCTTTGAATAAGTCTGTATCGGCGCTTACCTCTTGTCCCTTTTCTTTAAAAAAGCCTAAAACCTTCTCGGTTATTTCCATAATAATTAACACCTTTCTTAATATAAATCTAACTTAATTATATAACAAAGCGTATGTAAAGTCAATAATTTGCTCTTAAATACTCAATTTTTTTAAATATTTATAGACTTTTTGAGATATATGTTGTATAATAATCATATAAAGCTAAAACAGAACGGAGAATAATATGAACAGCAAAAGTGTACCCGACGTTGTTATAAAAAGACTTCCAAGATATTACAGATATCTTGGCGATTTGATGGACCAGGGGATTTTCAGAATTTCTTCTGCAAATCTTTCTAAAAAAATGAACGTAACCGCCTCTCAAATCCGTCAGGACTTTAATTACTTTGGTGGCTTTGGTCAGCAGGGTTATGGATATAATGTAGAATATCTGTATAATACAATAGGCGAAATCCTTGGCGTTAACAAAGGCAATACAACTATAATAATCGGTGCGGGAAACCTCGGACATGCTCTTGCATCCCACACAGGTTTTGCACGACGCGGATTTGAGCTTGTAGGCATATTTGATAATAACAAGGATATAATAGGCACTACTATAAATAACATGAAAGTTATGAGTATTGACAAATTAGATGAGTTTCTTTCAAAAAACAAAGTGGATATAGCAATACTCTCAGTACCTAAGGTTGCAGTTCAGTCAGTTGCGCAAACTGTTGCAAATTGCGGAGTCCGCGGTATTTTAAACTTTTCTTACAGAGAATTGGAACTGCCTGAGGATATAATGGTCGAGAATATTCATATTTCCGACCCGCTTATGACACTTTCATACAAAATAAAGAGAGGCGAAAAATAACAGAAAGGCTGTTGAATTTAAATGAAAACAATCGCATTTGTGGGCCCGAGCGGTACAGGTAAAAGCTATCAGTCTATAGTTGTATCACAAAGATACAATGCAGACGCTATTATAGACGACGGGCTCTTAATATCTCACGGCAAAGTAATTGCAGGCACTTCCGCAAAAAAGGAAAGCACAAGAATTGCTTCTGTTAAGCATGCCCTGCTCATGAACGATAAAGACGCTGACGAGATAAAAAATGCAATAAAAAACAGCAACATAGAATGCTTAATGATACTTGGCACATCACAGAGAATGGCTCAAAAAATTGCAAGCCGCCTCGATATTTTACCAATTACCCAGACTATACACATAGAAGATGTTGCAACACCTGATGAGATAAAGATGGCACAAAGTATGCGACTAACACAAGGTAAGCACGTAATACCTGTCCCCGCGCCTGAAATTAAAAAGGACTTTTCGGGGTATTTTCTTCACCCGTTTCGTCTGTTTCAAAAAAATCTTGGTACAGAAGATGATACTGTTGAGTCGGATAAATCCATTGTACGTCCCTCTTTTTCGTATATGGGTGATTTTATAATTTCGGATAATGTGCTTATTGCTATAACAGAGTATGAGGCAAAGAAAACAGAGGGTATTTATAAAATAAACAGTACCAATATACGAAAATCACCGCACGGAATTCATTTTGATATAAGTGCAACACTAAATTATGGTTATAACCTTACAGATGTATTGCGCAAATTTCAGTGTACTTTAAAACAAAATATAGAAGAATATACATCAGTAAATGTAAGACGGGTAAATATATACATTAAGTCATTATATATAGATAGCTAAAGGAGTAATTTTTTAAATTATGGACACATTTAAGCTTAATGCACCGTTTTCACCCACAGGCGACCAGCCGCAGGCAATAGATAC
>JAZNPJ010000130.1:0-3640 GCA_045589635.1 Clostridia bacterium | reverse complement strand
ATTGATGTTGCACCTCATGCACAAATGAGTGTTTATATAAATTGTGATAAGAGTGTTGTAGAGGGTGCAATGCTAAGAAAAAAGAGAATTGAGAATTAAAAATGATACGTATAAGCGGTATAAAGCTTGCCATAGGTGAGGATATATACGAAAAAGTAAAAAAAGATATACCGGGTGCAAGAGAGATAAAAATATATAAAAAATCTGTTGATGCACGTAAAAAAAATGACGTTCATTATGTGTACACTGTCCAGTTGTGTGCAGATAATGAACTTCTTTTGGTTAAGAAAAATAAAAATGCAGAGTTTGTCAAAGAGGCAGAATACAAATTCCCAAAAGGAGAAAAGAGTGATACTCCGATAGTCATAGCCGGTTGTGGTCCTGCAGGGCTTATGTGTGCATATATGCTATCCCAAAACGGACACAAGATTATATTATTAGAGCGTGGCAAGTGTGTGGAAGAGCGAAAAAAAGACGTAGAAAACTTTAGCCAAAACGGAGTACTAAACACAAACTCAAATGTCCAGTTTGGCGAGGGTGGTGCAGGTACTTTTTCCGACGGAAAGCTCACAACGGGAATAAAAGATTTTCGTACAAAAAAGGTGTTGGAAGTATTTGTAAAAAATGGTGCTCCCGAAGAGATTATGTATCTTGCAAAACCGCATATCGGAACGGATAATCTATATAATATGGTACGCTCAATGCGTAAGGAGATAATAAAAAACGGCGGTGAGATTTGTTTTGAAAGCACTCTTACAAAACTTAATATACAAGACGGTAAAATCGAAGGTTGCATTGTAAATGATGATAGGATAATACAAACAGAAAAAATAGTGCTTGCGACAGGACACAGTGCAAGAGACACATATATAATGTTAAAAGACTGCGGTGTAAAAATGGAGCAAAAAAGCTTTTCGATAGGCGGACGTATAGAGCACCCTCAGGAAATGATAAACAAAACACAATATGGCAGATTTTATACTGAGCTTGGTGCGGCAGACTATAAATTATCATGTCATTTTGATGATGGCAGAGGTGTATATACATTTTGTATGTGTCCGGGCGGATACGTTATGGCAGCTGCATCGGAGGAGGGCACTATTGTAACAAATGGAATGAGTTATTATGCGCGTGATGGAGAAAATGCAAACAGTGCTCTGCTTGTGAGTGTTACACCAAAGGATTTTGGCTCAGATGATGTTCTCTCAGGAATGTATTTGCAACGCGAAATAGAGAAAAGAGCTTATGAGGTTGCAAACAATACTTACAAGGCTCCTGCCCAATATGTAGGTGATTTTTTGGGTACAGATGTCGGCGATAAAAAGGTTGTACCCACATATAAAATGGGTGTTACCTGGACAGATATAGATAAGGTTTTACCCGAATTTGTTACAGATGCAATGAAAAAGGGTATACGTGAGCTTGATAAAAAACTCCCTGGCTTTTCCCATGGCGGTGCAGTTATAACAGTTCCCGAAACACGCTCATCATCACCTGTAAGGATTGTAAGAGATGATACAATGCAGTCAAATATAAAGGGTTTATATCCCTGCGGTGAGGGTGCAGGCTATGCGGGCGGTATTATGTCGGCGGCGGTTGACGGAATAAAGGTTGCAGAAAAAATAGTAACAAACAGTATTTTAAATTAAACATTGGTAAATAATAAGCACGAGGTGAGTTGCGTGCTTATTATTTTTTTTCGTACACTTATACTGTACTTTTCAATAGTAATATCATTAAGAATAATGGGGAAGCGTCAGCTTGGCGAGCTGCAACCGTCAGAGCTTGTGGTTGCAATAATGATTTCGGATTTAGCGTCTGTACCGATGCAGGATATTGATATTCCGCTTTTGTCGGGAATAGTTCCTGTTCTTACATTGATTATGGCAGAGGTGCTTTTATCATATATTTCTCTAAAATTTAAATGGGCAAGAAAGGTCATTACGGGTACGCCGAGTATTGTAATATATAATGGCAAAATAATAGAGCAGGAGTTGAGAAAACTGCGCTTTAACCTTGACGATTTAATATCGGAGTTGAGATTTAACGGAAGCCCAGATATACGCGATGTTGAAATTGCAATAGTCGAAACAAGCGGTAAGCTCAGTATAATCGAAAAGAAAAGCAATGGTGGAAACGGATCTGTGCCATATATGGTAATATCTGACGGAAGTATAAATGAAGAAGAGCTAAAGCGAAGCGGTCATTCGCTCAAATTTATAAAAAAGAAATTAGAAAAACAGGGAATAAAGTCAATTAAAAAGGTGTTTATTGCGTCAATTTCCGATAACGGAGAACTGTTTGTTCAGGAGAAAGAAAAGTAGTATGAGAAGTGTTATTGTTGCGCTCACAATTATAGTCATAAGTGTTGGCGGTAGTATAATATATACAAATCATCTCGAAGACACTGCAAATGAGATGATGTTAAAAAATAACAGAATAACCATAAATATATTAAATGAAAAATATAACGATGCAGAAATTGAAATTAAATCGTTAAAAAAATTTGTAAGAGAAAAACGTACAGTCTTAGATGCTGTAGGTAATCATCAGGAGCTTGATGATATTGAGGGTGAACTTGCCAAGCTTCTGGCATTTGCGCATGAGGAGGACAAAAATCAGGCACTGTCAAAATGCTATATGCTGGAATTTTTAATAGAAAGTCTGCCAAGAAATTTTAAATTAAAATTAGAAAACATTCTATAGAAGATATAAACTCTTAAGAGGACAGTCTGTATCAATTCTATTGTTCAAACACACAAATCCTTACGGATTTGAAATTTGCAATGTCAAATCAACACAGACTGCCCTCTTTTTGTATTGTCGTTTTATACAAAAGTGTAAAAATTGTGAAATGTAATTGTACACTTTTTTTACACACATATCGTAAAGCAAGATATTTGTGTAATTTTTTTTGCATAAAAGGAAAAATAACGGATAAAAACACCCCTAAAATGCTTGTTTTTTGGCGCCAAAAATAAAAAGGTGCCGAAAAAGGGAAAAACATATTGAAAAATGTAGGATTATGATATATTATGGCTTTAACGCAAAAAGGAGGAAGATAAAAATGTCAAATCAATTATCAATTCTTATTACAGATTATGACAATAACACACTAATGTCATTAAAGGAGTTCTTTGCAAACAAGAATGGTGCACAAGTGTTTACGTTTAAATATGGTGAGGACAGCTACATAATAAAACCCCAAATAAGTGAACCTAAAAACATTAGCGAAAAAGCACGTACAAATAACTCTGATAAAAACCTTGAATTTATCGTAAGCGAGAATTTGCGTAACATTGGTGTTCCGCCACATATAAAGGGATACCAGTATTTAAGAAATGCAATTATAATGTGTGTAAGAGATATAACTATTCTTGATTTTATAACCAAGCAGCTATATCCTGACATTGCAAAGATGTTTAATACAACCTCAGACAGAGTTGAAAGAGCAATTCGTCATGCTATTGAAACAGCATGGATAAGAGGTAAAAGCAGTGCAGTTGAAGAAGTATTCGGGTACAGCAATTTAAATAATATACGTCCTACAAACTCAGAATTTATTGCAACAGTCTCCGACAAAATAAGATTAGAGCTAAACGTAATGTGTTAGATGAATATGTATAAATTGATTGTTTTT
>JAZNPJ010000129.1:0-4297 GCA_045589635.1 Clostridia bacterium | reverse complement strand
AAGAGTTTTGAGTTCTTTATCCGGTTTATCTATAGCACCAAGCTCTACTTTTTCGCCGCACATCTGCAAATACTTCATAAAGAGCATTGCATGGTCGCGTTCTTCCTGTGCCTGAATCATATACCAGTTTGCAAATCCATCAAGAGCCTGAGCTTCGTAGAAAATTGAAAAATCAAGATATAAATAAGCAGAATATAATTCTTTTGTTATTTGTTCGTTAAGTAAACGTGCAACTTTTTCGTTCATCATAATAATTTCTCCCTTTTATTTGAAAAGAGGCGGCTTATGTTAAGCCGCCCAGCTGTATTTTTATTTAAAGTATCTCTTTAAAAGTCCCTCTAAGCCTTTGCCGTGGCGAGCTTCGTCGCGAGCCATCTCATGCACTGTATCATGAATTGCATCAAGACCATTCTTCTTTGCACATGCCGCAAGGTCAAACTTACCTTTTGTTGCACCATATTCGCAGTCAACTCTCCACTTAAGATTATCCTTTGTTGTAGCGTTCATATTTGGCTCTAAATCCTCGCCCAAAAGCTCAGCAAACTTAGCTGCGTGCTCTGCCTCCTCGTATGCTGCCTTTTCCCAGTAAAGACCTACTTCCGGATAGCCCTCTCTGTGAGCGATTCTTGCCATGCACAAGTACATACCTACCTCTGCACACTCGCCGTTAAAGTTAGCCATTAGTTGTTCAAAAATATATTTTTTGTCTTCTTCGCTTATATCAGGATTGTTCTTTACAGTTTTTCCGTAAACACCATATTCGTGTTCTGCTGCAAGAGGTGCATCCTCTTCCATAATAACGAATTTATCTGCTCCTACCTTACATACAGGACATTTTTCGGGTGCGCTATCTCCCTCGTGAACATAACCGCATACTGTACATACATACTTTGCCATAATAATTTCCTCCTAATAATTTTTATTTAACCAATTTTTTTTCACTCTGTTTGCACTTACTGCATACGCCATAGAAAGTGAGCGATTGACTTTCTATGTAACATCCGAGATTTTTTTCGGTCTTATCGCAAAAATCCTTAAAATCCGGACTTTGAGTATCCGAAACCTCTCCGCAAGTGTTACAGACAAAATGAGCATGTTGCATTGTAAAAGCGTCAAAGCGTTCCTTATCAGAAACAACATTAAGCTTTATAATATCTCCGTTTTGTTGTAGCTTTGCAAGGTTACGGTAAACTGTGCCAAGACTTATGTTGGGAATTTGTTTTTTTAATTCTTCATATACCCAATATGCTGTCGGATGCGAGCGCGTGCTTTTTAACACATTCAGCAGTGCCTCACGTTGTCTTGAATAGTTCATTTCGACACGCCCTTTCAAAAATGATAATCATTATCACTTTCATTCATAGTATACCATTCAACAAAGCATTTGTCAATAGAAAAATAAATAATTAACAAAAAGTTAGTTGTTACTAACTAAAAACAAAAAAACAACCCCGAACATATTAAAATAAAAATAGTGCGGGGTTATGATTTTTTGGTTATTTTTCGTTTTCCTTAAACACATATCCTGTAAGCTTTTCGATTGTACGTATGGGTGCATCATGTGCAGTGCCCCATTCCATATCCTTGTTTCGGTAATCAAATTTTAGTGTAAATTTATGTATATCATTTTGCACTCGTAAAAGCTCTTTTTCCTGTTTTTCCATAAGAGTTTCCATAAATTTTTGTGCATTGGAGTTGTTTAACGATTTTGGAATCATACCAACGACTGCTTTTGTATGCTTTAAGCAAAGACCTTTGGAATTATCAAATTTGGTTTTAAAGTCGTCATCCTTTGCCCACATATATAATAGTACATCTATATATCTGTTCATTGTGTTATCTACCTTTTGGCAGACCATACAACTGCAGTTTATTTTATCAAGTATATCATAAAGCATTTGTGTGCTGTCTGTGTTTTTTTTGAATAGGGTGCTTTTTTTATTTTTTAGTACATCTTTTTTTGAATTATTCAATTCTTTTCTTATTTTTTCAAGACGTGTATCGAGAACAAGAGCAAGACTTAATTTATCCTGCTTGTTGAACATCATGGAAAGGTGCTTGTTGCAAAAGCCTGTGTTATCCGACAATTCTCGATGGTCAGCCTCCATCATTGCACCTCCCATTTCATAGTCGATTGCCTCTTTTTCGAGCTTTTCTTCCAATTTGCAAAGCGGACACTCGCAATCCGACTCATATGCCTCGTTTACGGGAATTGTATATATTGTTTCTTTCATAACTTGTAACCTCTTTAAAAATAACGTGATGTTAGTAAAACTCATTATATCATATGCTACATATATTTTCAACCTTTTTTGTGCAAATTGTTATATTATTAACAATAAAACGGCAAATTTATGAAAGAAATTATAAAATTTGTTTTTTTGACAAAAAACAGTTTATTTTTTGCATTTTATGTGGTATAATACAATGGTATAACAATAAACTGTTAAAAAGGTTATTAACCATAATAAATATAGGAGGACGATATCATGACACAAAACAAGACAGTTAAAGCATGGCTTGACGAAATGATTGCCATGTGTAAGCCCGACTCAATCGTATGGATTGACGGTTCAGAAAAACAGCTTGATGAGCTAAGAGCAGAGGCTGTTTCAACAGGTGAAATTATTAAGCTTAACGAAGAAAAGCTTCCTGGTTGTTACTATCACAGAACAGCTGAAAACGACGTTGCCCGTGTAGAGGACAGAACATTTATCTGTACTGAAACAGAAGAGGAGGCAGGTCCTATAAACAACTGGATGGCTCCAAAGGAAATGTACGCAAAATTAAGCGCATTGTACGATGGTGCTATGAAGGGAAGAACAATGTATGTTATTCCATATTCAATGGGTCCTGTTGGCTCACCATTCTCAAAGATTGGTATTGAGCTTACAGACAGTATCTACGTTGTACTGAATATGGCTATTATGACAAGAGTTGGTAAGGCAGTAATTGACGAACTTGGCGACAATCCTGATTTCGTAAAGTGTCTTCATGCTAAAAAGGATGTAAATCCTGAAGAGAGATATATAGTTCAATTCCCACAGGATTCAACTATCTGGTCAATCAACTCAGCATATGGTGGTAACGTATTGCTTGGTAAAAAGTGTTTTGCACTAAGAATTGCTTCATACCTTGGTATGAAGGAAGGCTGGATGGCAGAGCATATGCTTATTCTTGGTCTTGAGAATCCTCAGGGCGAGGTTAAGTACATCTGTGCGGCGTTCCCGTCAGCTTGTGGTAAGACTAACCTTGCAATGCTTATTCCGCCTGAATACTTAAAAGAACAAGGCTACAAGGTTTGGACAGTAGGTGATGACATAGCTTGGCTACGTCAGGGACCTGATGGCAGACTTTATGCTATTAACCCTGAGGCTGGTTTCTTTGGTGTTGCACCTGGTACTTCTGTAAAGACAAACTTCAATGCTCTTGAATCTACAAAGAAAAATACAATCTTCACAAACGTTGCTATAAACAATGACGATATGACAGTTTGGTGGGAAGGCCTTGACAAGAATCCTCCTGTAAATGCAACAGAATGGAAGGGCGCTGAAGTTAACGGTGTTGAGTTTACACAAGAGGGCAATAAGCTTGCTCATCCAAACTCAAGATTTACAGCTCCTGCTATAAACTGCCCATGTATTTCAAAAGAATTCGAAAACCCTGCAGGTGTTCCTGTTGAGGCTATCGTATTCGGCGGCAGACGTGCTAAGTGTGCTCCGTTGGTATATCAGTCAAGAGACTGGCAACATGGTACATTCGTTGGTGCTACAATGGCTTCAGAAACAACAGCTGCTGCAGCAGGTGCAGTTGGTGTAGTAAGACGCGACCCAATGGCTATGAAACCATTTGTTGGCTACAATATGGCAACATACTGGAATCACTGGTTGGAAATGGGTAAAAAGCTTGGCGATAAAGCTCCTAAGATTTTCAATGTTAACTGGTTCAGAAAAGATGATAATGACAACTTTATGTGGCCTGGATTTGGCGATAACATGAGAGTTCTTTTATGGATTCTTGACAGATGCGCAGGCAAGGTTGACGCTGACGAGGTTGCTATTGGTTATGTTCCAAAGGCTGAGGATATCGACATAAAAGACCTTGATATGACTGTTGATGACGTTAAGGCACTTCTTACTGTTGATAAGGAAGTATGGCTTGAGGACGTTGAAAACATCAAGGAATACTTTGCACAGTTTGGAGATAAGCTTCCGAAGGCTATTGCAGATGAGCTCGTTAAGCTCGAAGCAAACCTCAAAAACTGATAAATTTTTCAACAGAGCGGTTGCTTAAGCAT
>JAZNPJ010000128.1:0-7258 GCA_045589635.1 Clostridia bacterium | reverse complement strand
AAGCATATTAAAATAGGCGATACAATCGTTCGCGTAGGTGAGAGTATTGCAATACGAGGCAAAGGATATGCTTCCGAGGGATTTATTGTTCAAATAAATGAGGGAGGCGATAAATAATGGATAAATCAGGAAAAATAAGAGGAAAATTCAGTATTATAGATATATTGGTAATTCTATTGATAATAGTTGCCATAATTGGCTTTACTACAAGATTTGGTAGCGGCATAACAAAATCAGTTACCTCCGATGTACATTTTAAATATGTAATAAAGGTAGAGGGGGTTCGTTCATATACAGTAGATGCACTGCAAAAGAAAGGCGTTGTTACAGATAAACGCGCACTCGAATATGTTGGTGATGTCGTTGACGTAAAGGCACAAGATGCAAAGGTGAATTCAATTTTGTCCGATGGTACTATGAAGTTAGTTACACAACCCGAAAGATATGATTGTTATGTTACAATAGAAGCTAACGGAAGAGAGTCGGATGACGGATATATCCTAAAGGATACAACAGAGCTTTCAGTTGGCAGAGAGGTTGAACTTATTACAAAATATGTACACACATCAGGTACAATAGAAAGCATAGAAATAGTAAAATAGAAAAATCACACTTCGCAAGAAGTGTGATTTTTCTATTTTAGCAATATATCAGTCTTAGCTTAGGTTCAACATCTATAGGTGATACGCCCTCAAACGGAATTTCGCCATATACTGCCTTTACAAATGCTGTCTGGGCGTTTTTATCGGGCGAATATATATTAACAAATGTTTTTGCAGCAGACATTGCATCAAAGTGTATGTATGGATATCCCATAGAAAGACCAACAGATTTTTCCGCACCCTTGGTAAATGCATGATAGAATGATTTCATTCTGTCGTCATAGAAGGACATCATACCAAAAGGTCTGTGCATTGCAAGATAGCCTGCATATATTATAAGGTCATTTTTTGCAATTTCATCAATTCCGTTTTCACCGCTACCTTTAACCAAATCGTAGATTGTTGCCTTCGCACCACGTTTTTCAAATTCCGCTTTCATAACCTCAAGCTGTTCCATTGTGCCGGGAAAGTGAGAAATACAAACTATACCAACAGTTTTTATATTCTCTTTCTTAACAGGTAGTAAATTTGTTTTGTCATATAGCAGCGTAATGGATTTTTCGGCAATTTCTATGCCTGCTTCTTCAATCATTTTCTTTGCCTCTTCGGCATCAACAACTTCGTTTCTTATTTCTTCATCAAATAGGCCGATTTTTTCTTTCATTGCAAGAACACGCTCGCATGACTCGTCTATACGGCTCATAGGAATTCTGCCATCAACTACTGCATTATAAATAGTTTCAAAATCCTCGGGACGAACACCTAAAAGAACGTCATTTCCCGCATTTATTGCACGAACAATCATCTCATCATAAGGGCATATAGTAGTTAAGCCTGCCATTTCGATTCCGTCAGTAAGAATAACACCCTCAAAACCCATCTCATTACGAAGAAGGTCTGTTGTAACTTTCTTTGAAAGTGTTGTAGGAATATGAGAACCATTTATTATTGTATCATCAACTGCGGGGAAAGCAGCGTGTGTAGTCATAATAGACATTACGCCTGCATCAATCATATTCTGGAATACTTTACCTTGTGTTTTTTTCCATTCATCTAATGGAAGCCCTTGTTGTGTCTGTGCAAAATGTCCATCTCTGTACTCGTATGGATCGCCGCCGGGGAAGTGCTTGCAGTTTGATGCAAGATGCTCTCTTTCAGCGGTGCGTATTGCAACAAGTGATAGCTCACATAAACGATCAATGTCCTGAGAATAACTTCTGCCTATTCCTGATGCAGAAAGTCTGCAACCAAGGTCAACAACCGGCGACCAACGCCAGTTTGAGCCGGCTGCCTTGTGCTCACGTACTATGCCTGTTGTAAGCTTGTCAATAAGCTCGGGGTCATTTGCCGCACCAACAGAAAGAGCAGTGGGTGCAAGTGATGAATCAGCAAAGGTATATCCTAATCCGCTTTCAGAATCCATACCTACCAATAACGGTATACGTATGTTTTTCTGGAGTTTATCCATATGCTCTTTGCTTTCTTTTATAGTCATACGTCTGCCGTTGCCATATTCAGCCATATTAACTATATCCATTTTTATGCCGCCTGTGTTCCATACACTTCCGAACGGACAATTTTTCAAAATCTCATCAATTTCTTCCTCGGGTCGGAAATCAGTTACACCGTCTACGGTTTTGTATGCAAGACGTATATCCTGAAGCATCAGTAGCTGTCCGACTTTTTCTCTTAATGTTAGTTCTTCTAACTTTGGTCTTTTCATAAAAATCCCATCCTTTTTTTAATAGTTCTTAATGTTTTGAGAAACGTTTATGTTTCAAACTACTTATATCATATTTAGACATAATTGTCAATAGTTTTTAGCGGTTTATTTGTGCTTTTTTGGATAAAAATAGCTTTTATCCGTTGACACTCAGATTTATATATGATAAAATAAATAAAAGTTGAAATCATGTACATACAAGGGGTGAATTTTAATGAAAAGAAATGACTATATATCGTGGGATGAATATTTTATGGGTATTGCACTTTTGAGTGCACAAAGAAGTAAAGATAACAATACGCAGGTTGGTGCCTGCATTGTTGATAAAAATAACAAAATTCTGTCGTTAGGTTATAACGGTATGCCTACAGGCTGTGATGATGATAATATGCCCTGGGGCAGAGAGGGAGATCCTTTAAACACCAAATATGTATATGTGTGTCATGCAGAGTTGAATGCAATATTAAATGCACCCGTAGGAAGTCTTAACGGTGCAAGAGTTTATGTTACACTGTTCCCATGTAATGAGTGTGCAAAAGCAATTATACAAAGTGGCATAAGAGAGGTAATATATCATAGCGACAAATATGCAAACGATTTTACCACTGCTGCCTCAAAAAGAATGTTTGATATGGTTGGTGTAAAGTATCGTCAATATGAGTCTACCGACAGAGTTGTGGAACTAAAGCTATGAATAGAAAGACAGTATCGAAATTAGAATTGTTTTTTAACGGACTTGTGTCCAGAATGGAAGAAAACAAAGACTTTTTTAAGGATATAACAATTACATACAAATCGGGAACAAAAACATTTAAGGCATACATAGCATTTGAGGAAGATTTGACGCTTGATTTTCAGGCAGTTAAAAGAACGGTGTCCGTGCAGGATGTTGTAGCCTTTGTAAAAGATGAAAGCTCAAAATATGACGAGGCGCGTGTCGAATATAAAGAGCGTGGTACTGCGATTGTTATAGAAGCAACCGACAAACGTGTTGCACTAAAGCACGAGGATGTTACAGACACAGTTGATAAAACAAGTGTTGTACAGACAAAGAGAGAGTATATGGTAAATCCTGCACTTGCAAAGGATTTGCTTTTGGAAATTGGCATACTTGCTCAAAATGGCAAGATAAAGAATGATAAAATACGTAAATATAATCAAATAGACTATTTTGTGGAGTTAGTCCAGGGTATTATAAAAGAAATGGGCGATAAAGAAGAAATAGTGGTTATGGACGCTGCATGCGGAAAAAGCTATTTGTCTTTTGTGTTAAATTTCTATCTTCGTGAGATTTTAAAAAAGAAGTGTTACTTTATTGGTGTCGATTATAGCGACACTGTAATTGAAGCGTCAAAGAAGATTGCCAAAAACTTAGGTTATTCCAACATGGAGTTTATAAAGGCGGATTTAAGGGAATATATGCCCCAAAGGAAAATTGACCTTGTAATATCTCTCCATGCGTGCGATATAGCAACAGATATGGCAATAGGTCTTGGTATCCGCTCAAAATCAAAGGCAATAGTGTGTGTGCCGTGTTGTCATAAGGATGTTTTAAAGCAGTATTCGTATGAGCCATTACGTGCTGTAACAAAGCATGGTATTTTAAAAGCAAGGCTTGCCGATACACTTACTGACGCAATAAGAGCATCGTATCTGGAGAGTGTTGGTTATGACGTGTCTATGGTTGAATATATTTCACCGCTTGAAACCCCTAAAAATATTATGATACGTGCAACATATACAGGTAAACCGAATTTACATTCAAAAGTGGATTATGATAATTTAAAGAGAATGCTTGGTGTAAGTCCGGCAATAGAAAAGTTTGTGTTTTAGGAGAGGGATATGGATTTCGAAGAGAAGGTTACTGGCACAAAACATATTTTTGACGGTAACATAATAAAGCTGAGAGTTGATGATGTTTTAATGCCTGACGGCAGCAAAGCCACACGTGAGGTTATTGCACATAATGGGGGAGTAGGTGTTATAGCTTTAACTGATGAAAATGAAGTACCTATGGTAAGCCAATATCGTATTGCGGCAAAAAGTATGATGTTGGAAATTCCTGCAGGTAAGTTAGAATATGGCGAAGACCCTCTTGAGTGCGGAAAGCGAGAGCTTATAGAAGAAACAGGCTATGAGGGTACTGAATTTGAATATCTTGGCGGATATTATGCCACACCCGGCTATTGCGAGGAAAAACTGCATATCTACCTTGCAAGAGGTTTAAAGTGGGTTGGGCAAAATCTTGATGACGGTGAATTTTTAAACGTCGAAAAGTATAGCATTGATGAGCTATATAATATGGTTATGAATAACGAAATTCACGATTGCAAGACAGCTATTGCAATTTTAAAAACAAAAGAAATTCTATTAAGAGAACAAACAAAGAAAGGTGAGTAGGTATATGTCGCAGCTAAAATTACATACACCTACCGGAGTTAATGATATACTGCCGGCAGAATGTGAAAGAAAGAGAATAACAGAAGGAACAATATTAGATGTTTTTAAAACATACGGATACAGAGAAGTTCAGGTACCTACTTTTGAGTATTACGATTGCTATGTGGGTGAAGATGGTTCGTTTTCTCAGGATAAAATGTTTCGTTTTTTTGACGAAAAGGGAAGCCTTTTAGCACTTCGACCTGATTTTACAAATTCAATAGCAAGAATGGCGGCAACAAAGGTAAATGATGATTTTGTACAAAGATATACGTATAACGGAAATGTATACCGTCTCGAAAGAGACCACAATGCAAGTCAACGCGAGTTTACCCAAAGCGGAATTGAGCTTATAGGCTCATATTCGCCAAAAGCAGACGCGGAGGTAATAGTAACTGCTATAAAAGCAACGTTGGCTACAGGCATAAAGGAGCTTAACGTAGAGGTGGGACAGGTTGCATTTTTTAATGGTCTTGCAGAACATTCAGGCTTGTGTGAAAAAGAAATGTCGTTACTTCGCGAGAGAATAGACGCTAAAGACTGTGTTGGCATACAGGAGATAATAGACAAGCTTGATATGAGCGAAGATATAAAGGCACTTTTGATTGAACTTCCTTATATGTTTGGCGGACGCGAAGTTATAGAGCGTGCAATGGTAGACGGTTTAAACAAGAAGTCAAAAGAGGCTCTTGAAAACTTGCTTGCTATATACGATTACATCGCCGATTATGGAATGGAGCAGTATATTTCTGTTGACCTTGGAATGTTGCAAAGTATCGATTACTACACAGGGTCTATCTTTAAAGGCTATACGGGTGGAATTGGTTTCCCTGTATTTGCAGGCGGAAGATACGATAAAATGATGCAAAACTTTGGCGTACCAAAGGGTGCAGTAGGAGTTGCAATAGGTATCGACAGACTTTTATCTGTTACAGACAATGATTATGTAAAGCAAGGTGCACTTGTTTTTGCAGAGGGCGGTGCAAAAAAAGCAGCTATTGAGTTAGTTGAACAATTACATACAAACAAAATTTGTTGTTGTCAAATGTATATAGGTGATGGTAACTACGAGGACGCCGTTTCTTATGCAAAAGAATTATCCCAAAAAACAGGTCATGTAAATAAGATAATAAGAGTATTTGAGGACGGTAGATTTAAAATATATAATTTTAATACCGACAAAGAAACAGAAGTAGTTACGGAATAGGAGATTGGGGAATGAAATATCTTACAGTAGCGCTTGCAAAAGGCAGACTTGCCGAGCTTGCGATGGATACATTTATAAATTTGGGTATGGATTGCTCGCAAATGAAAGAAAAGACAAGAAAGTTGATTTTCACCGACGAGGTAAACAAGGTAAAGTTTATTCTTGTAAAGGCGTCTGATGTTCCTACATATGTTGAGCATGGTGCGGCAGATATTGGTATAGTAGGTAAGGATACTATTTTAGAAGAAAACAGAAAGCTATACGAAATGGTTGATTTAGGCTTTGGTAAATGCAGTATGTGTGTTTGCGGACCAGTTGAGCTTATGGGCGAATATGATAAGATAACAAATCTAAGAGTAGCCTCAAAATATACGGGTATTGCCGATAAGTTTTTTAGGGAAGAAAAGGGTATGAGTGTTGAGATTATAAAGCTTAACGGTTCAGTTGAGCTTGCCCCTCTTGTTGGACTTTCTCATGTTATAGTAGATATTGTAGAAACGGGAAAAACATTAAGAGAAAACGGTCTTGACGTTTTGGAGGAAATATGTCCTCTTAGTGCAAGACTTGTTGTAAACAGAGTTTCTATGAAGATGGAGAAAGAAAGAATAATGAACATAGTTAACGAGTTTAAAGGAGTAAACAGATGAGAATATATCCCGCAATAGACATAAAAGACGGTAACTGCGTAAGACTTTTGCAAGGCAGATTTTCGGATGTTACAGTATATGGCGAAAATCCTGCCGAAATGGCAAAGAAATGGGAAGAACAAGGCGGTGAGTTTATACACGTTGTGGACCTTGACGGAGCGCTCAAGGGTAACGGAGTAAACGCACAAAAAATAAAGGAAATCTGTGATAGTGTATCCGTACCTGTACAGACGGGCGGCGGAATACGTACTATGGAGGATATTAAAACTAAGCTTTCATATGGAATTAACAGAGTAATAATTGGCACAAAAGCAGTTTCAAATCCTGAATTTATTAAAGAAGCAGTTAAAAAATACGGCGATAAAATAGTAATAGGAATAGATGCAAAAGACGGAATGGTAGCAGTTGAGGGTTGGGAAAAAACAAGCGACTTTACTGCCATTGAATTTGCAAAAATGATGGTTGATATGGGTGTTAAAACAATAGTTTATACCGATATTTCAACAGATGGAACACTTGCAGGCCCAAATGTTGAGGCAATGCGCGAAATGGCGGCGGCAGTCGATGCAGATATAATAGCCTCAGGTGGTATAGGTAGTATCGAGCATATAAAATCACTTGCCGATACAGGCGTTGAGGG
>JAZNPJ010000127.1:0-3379 GCA_045589635.1 Clostridia bacterium | reverse complement strand
TTGTACTCCATTTTGAATGTCCTGACATTGTTTATCTCCTTTTTTGTAATCTATTCTGTAATTATTATACCACACTTTAATTTTAATTCAAGTATTTTTTTTACGCTTTCGTTTATTCTTTCCTCGCTGAGTCTGCCGGATGTTATTGCTGACTCTATTCCCGCCGCCGCCTCTCTTAGTTTAGGCGGCATTAAAAGAATATCTACTCCTGCCTCTATAGCTCTTACACATAGCTCTCCCGAGCCATACATCTGTGCTACCGCACCCATATTAAGAGCATCGGTAATGACAATTCCATTATACCCAATTTCGTTTTTGAGATAATCGGTTATAACCGCTTTTGATATGGTTGCAACATTTTGTGAGTCAATTTGCTCCACAAGTAAATGCCCCACCATTACCATATCGGCACCTGCTTCTATGCCTGCCTTAAACGGAATAATCTCTGCGGCGTTTAGCTCTTGCTTTGTTTTTATAACCTTTGCAACGGTTTTATGAGTATCTGCATATGTAGCTCCATGACCTGGGAAGTGCTTAAGCGTGCATATTACTCCTCCTTCATTAAAGCCTCTTACTGCGCTTGATACAAGCTCTGCTGCCTCATAAAAATCATCACTGTACGCGCGTTTTCCTATTACAGTGTTTTCCTTGTTTGACCATACATCTGCAACAGGCGCAAAGTCGAGATTAAAACCAAGAGTTGCCATATTAGAGGCTATTGTCTTTGCATTTTCGTATGCAACCTCCGTACCCTCGTCCTTATATTCATACATATCTTTAAATATCGGAAAACCAACATTCTGCTTTAGTCTTGCAATAGAGCCGCCCTCCTGGTCAGTTGAGAAAAACATTGGTATTTTAGCATATGCCGCGGTGTCGGCTATCATTTTCTTTACCTGATTTTTTGATACAATATTATCGCCAAAATATATAATTCCGCCTACAGGATAATTTTCTATGCCGCTTTTTAAGGCGCTTGTTGCACTTTGAATTGTGCCTGTGCCCGATAATGTTTCGGGCGCAACAACAAACAACTGATATATCTTCTCGCGAAGTGTCATACTGTTAAGTATTTCGTCGGCTTTTGTGGGAGGAGCAATCCCCTCCCCTATGGTGTTTTTGTCATTGGGTTGCGGGACGTCGGGGACGCCGTCCCCTACGGTGTTTTTGTTGTCTGCGGGAGGAGCAAGCCCCTCCCCTACAGTGTTTGGTGTTATGTTGGTTTTCGGACCGTCCTGAACGCTCCCTGCGAATTGTTGCCACATACCCACTGCAAAAAGCAACACCGCAACTATTAAAAGTATTCTCCTTATATTAGTTCTCATACTCTATTACGTATCCCATTTTTCCCTGATATGTTTTTGCAAACGGACTGTTAATAAGGTCATTTCTCTGGTCATTCCACGACCATCTTCCGTCTATTTTCCATAGCATGAGGTAGAACTCCTCGGCATTGTCGCTGTCAAATCTTGATGGCTCGTCCGCTGAGAACCAGTTCTGGTAAGTAAACGGCTCGCCCATTACCCAATGTCCTACTGCATCACCGTATTGGTTGTTTGTGGTGTAGCCGCCAATCCACAGTCTGTAAATTCCCGCAGACTCTGCTGCTGAAATAATCTTGTTTTCTTCGTCCTTGCTTGTTATTGTGGCAAGGTGTCCGCCCTTGTTTATACACTCTCTGTTTGCGTCTTCCCAGGATATATCCTTCTTTATTACCTCATACTTTGAGTCGTGCTTGATATTTGCAACAGGAATTACAGGTGTATATTCTCTGTCGCAGTAGCCTCTGTAACCATTTGAGCTTACGCGGACAATAATTCTTCTTTGGGCGTCCTGCTTAAGAGTGGTATCACTTACATATTTTACATGATACATATTCTTTTGCTCTTTATAGATTTCATCATATATCTGGCTCATTGATGAGATATCGTCAATGTGGTGATATGTTCCGCCTGTGCTGTTTGCAATTCTTCTTAAGGCACTTACATCAAGGCTTGTACCTACACCTATTGTGTATACGGGAACGCTCTTTGCATTTGCAAGTCTTATAACATCATCGGCGTCGTTTATGCTTTCGTTATCAAGTCCGTCTGTGAATACAATAACACATCTTGCACCGCTTTGTATGCTTGCATTCTCGATTGACCTTACAATAGCGTCATAGCATGCAGTCATTCCGTACGGATACATACTGTTTACACCGTTTATCAGGTTGTCTTTATTGTTGGTGAACAGACACATCTGCATAACGTTTGTATCAAAGGATACTATTTCTGCCTTATCTCCTGAGTTGAACTGCAGCTTTGATAAAAATGTATTGGTTGCATTTTTAATTTTAGACATATCCGTATCACTGATACTGCTGCTTCGGTCAATAGCAAGGCTTACATTAAGTGCGTCGTGTCCGTCGACCTTTGCGGCATATATAACATCTCTTTCAAGATAGTCGTTTATGTTAAGATACTCTCTTATTATAAATGACTTGTTTGTTAAATTCTCAATGGGGTTGCCGTATTCATCAACAACTCTTAAATATAGTGAGATTTCGGGGTATTTTTCAACATTTGAGGTTACAAGCTCGATTGTTGCATCTGTTACAGATTTAGATACAAACGAAAAATCAACTCCGAATACTACGTGCTTGAATTTATCAAATGATATTTTTCTGTTTACGTCAACACCCTCGCCATCTTCTGTTTCGGCATATGTAATCTTATACTTTTTGTGTTCCTTTTCGAGTGTTGATATAATTAAATCCTCCGAGGCAGTATTGCCCATAATCGAAAAATCTTCTTTTTTAAATTCCTCTTTTTCACCCTGTACCTCAAACTCAACTGTTACATTGGGGTAGTCTGCGGTATCAACATTTGTAATTTGTGGTTTTACGTTTACAATTTCGTTAAGCTCGGCAAGTATATCTTTATACTCCGAATCTTCCTTTAATCTGAGTTTTCCTAAAAGCTCCTCGGCTTTTTTATAATCGTTTTTGCCAAGGTCTGTAACAATGGTATCTATCATACCCTTTGCCTTTTCGTCCGAAACTGTTCTTGGCATAGTAAATAACAAAAATGAAACTATGGCTATAACAACAACCGCAACCGCTGCTATAACACCTATAAGTATCGCCTTTTTCTTACTATCAGGTGCATTAACAGACACTTTTTGCTCTGTCTGTTGAGGTTCCTGTGGTATTTCGATTTCTACTTTTGCTCCGCAGTTGGGGCAAAATTTTCCGTTTTCGGGAAGTTTGTTTCCGCAATTGATACAATTCATAGTTCATTTCTCCTTTGTTTTTTTATTACTTTTTATCTTTTAAATATATTGCTATGGGTACTATTATTGCAATAGCTATTACAAGCCATGTAGTAAAATTCATAGG
>JAZNPJ010000126.1:0-22476 GCA_045589635.1 Clostridia bacterium | reverse complement strand
CAGGAATACTTATGGCTTTGATAACATCTTGTGGAGGTTCTTCCTTAGTAGGACAATGGGAGTCTGCTTCAGGCTCAAGAACATTGGAATTTTTCAGCAATGGTACATATAAGTCAAATAATCCTAACTACTATGGAGATTATTCGGTAGATGGAGATCGCTTAATGCTTGAGGGAGTTCTTATGCCTTCATTAACAACCACATTTAAAATCAGCGGTGATACATTAACCATGAGAGATAATAGCTATGTTGGCGGAGAATACAAGAGAGTAAAATAATCAGCATTATCAGATTTAAAGTGATTTAGAATACATAAAAACCGAGGCAATGCCTCGGTTTTCTGTAATTCTTTCAGTTATTTTTCTCATCATCATTTATATGTATTTTGGGTAAACTCCATCTGTATTTTGTTGCAAGCATTCGTATTGCAAATATCAACATCATTGACAGGACAGATGACAGATTAACATTTTGTGTATATTTTCTCAGTATATAATACAATATACCGCCTATAATTGCCGCCATTGCATAAACGTGTTTTTTAAAAACATATGGTGTTGTGTCTATGAGTACATCACGGAAAATTCCGCCGCCAATTCCTGTAATCGTACCTGCAAAAACAACAACAAATCCATTATTTATAAACCCATTTGAACAACAGATTTCCGAGCCCATTACAACAAATGCCGACAGTCCTACAGCGTCAAAAACATTGTTTATATACTCAATTTTCATTCTAAATGAATTAAAGCTTTTTCTGTATATATACGCTATTATAAAGGTTAAAACGGCAACAACTAACGACACTAAAAAAATCGGGAAGTCGTTAAAAATAGCAGGAGGCGATATGCCTAATATTATATCTCTCACTATTCCGCCGCCAAATGCAGTTATACATGCCAAAAAAACAACACCAAACACATCAAGTCCCGAGCTTATTGCTACCAGGGACCCTGATAGTGCAAATGCAATAGTTCCTATTATTTCCATAATACTTATTATATGTGTCATTGTAAACCTCTTTTTAATGGTGGTGATGGTGATGATGCCCTTTGTGAGTATGAATATGGCAATCTGTATGATGACAGTGCTCATCAGAGGCTTCAAGCTCTAATGTTATATGACCTATATTATAGTCTTTGACCTTTTCTCTTATTCTATCTTTTATATTGTGGCTATCATCATCTGTAACAATATGCATTGTTGCATAGTTGTTGTATCCGTCCATGCTCCATACGTGAATATGGTGAGCATCTAAAACACCCTCTATTTTACAAATGTCATCTTTTAATTTTTGCATTTCTATACCTCGTGGGATTTTTTCTAAAAACAAATTTACCATTGTTTTCAGATTTTTTATGGCATTTATAAATATAAATAACGAAACACCAATAGATAAAATCGGGTCAAGAATCCAAAAATCAGTAAAGTGCATAACAACTGCACCTATCAAAACAACACTCCAACCAAGTACGTCCTCAAGCATATGAAGGTTTACTGCTTTTTGATTAAGAGAGTGCCCCTCCCTTGTAATAAGAGCTGCTACAAAATTTACAATAACACCAACAACTGCAAATATAATCATTCCGTTGTAGTTGATTTCAATGGGGTTAAATATCCTCACAATCGCATTATATATAACCGCTATTGAACCAAAAAGCAAAATAATCGTTGTTATAAGGCTTCCTATAACAGAAAATCTTGTGTATCCGTATGTATAAACATCATCAGGCTCCTTATTGCTTTTACGCTCTAAAAAATAAGATATACCAATACTTAGTGCATCACCCATATCGTGAACCGCATCAGAAACAATAGCCACACTGCCTGTAATTGCACCGCCAACAAACTCAAAGACTGAAAACAGAGCATTAAGAATAAATGCAATCAAAATATTTTTTTGTTTCTTCATTTATTCATACCCTCCATATTTTTAGTTTGAATTACCCCAATTTATGCCAATAGCACAAATTGGGGTATTATAATCTTTTTATATATTATTCACCATATGCTTCTTTATCACAAAGAATTGTTACATCAGGGTGCAATTTTAATAATGTTGATGGATTAGATGTCTTTATTTCATCTGATAAAAGGTCTTTTACTGCATCATTCTTTGAAGCTCCGTTTGCAAGAAGAATAATCTTTTTTGCACCAAATATTGATGCCATACCCATTGTAAGTGCATGCCTTGGCACATCATCAGCACTTGCGAAGAAACGTGCGTTTGCATCTATTGTGTCCTCTGTAAGACCAGTTTTGTGAGTTGGTGCAATAAGTGCCTCGTCAGGCTCGTTAAATGCGATGTGTCCGTTTCTGCCTATTCCGAGAACCTGAATGTCAATTCCGCCCGCAGCCTCTATTGCCTTATCATATTTAGCGCACTCCTCCTCAGGATTTTGTGCCTCACCGTTTAAAACATGTGTGTTTTCCATTTTGATATCGATATGATTAAATAAATTATCGTTCATAAAATAACGGTAGCTCTGGTCATTATCAGGACTAATTGGATAATATTCGTCCAAGTTATATGAAACAACCTTTTCGAAACTTATTTCTCCGCTCTTGTTCATATTTATAAGCTCTTTATACATTCCTGTTGGTGTTGAGCCTGTTGCAAGACCAAGCACACAGTTTGGCTTATTTTTTATTACGTCTGCCATAATCTCTGCAGCCTTTTTAGACATTTCTTCGTAATCTTTACATACTATAAATTTCATATTATATCACCTTTCTTTATTTTGTACGGGAAAATTCAATTCTAATCTTGGGAAAATTTTTAGATTATAATTTTTATCACTTATATTATTATATCATAAAATTATAACTTTTTCAATATTATTTTAAAAATATTAAATACAAAAAAGTTGAATATAAACGTTAATAATGAACATAATAAAAATGTGTTCAAAAGACACATCAAATTTTCCATTTCATATACATTTGGAGTTATTAACGTGATTTTCACGTTAATGCCTCCGGTGAATCAAATTGCACCGCCAAAATTTTCGCACACCTAAGGGTGCGAAATGGCGATGTGCATAACTTCCATTATACGCCTTGTCTGTCCACAAGCAAGGTGTCATAATGTTTTTATTACTATTTGTGGACAGAAAGGCTATGGAAATTATTATGAGCGATTGTTGTAATTCACCAAACAAAAGCATAAGATGCTCTGTTTCACAGTGTCAGTATCACTGCAATACTAAGGACTACTGTTCTTTAGAAAGCATTCAGGTAGGCACACACGAGGCAAACCCTACAATGATTGAGTGCACAGACTGCACATCATTTAAGCTAAGAAGCTAAATAAAAATGGGACTGTTAAAACAGTCCCATTTTATTATATATTTTTATTATATATAATCATCAGTCCTTTTAGAAGTAACTCATCATCAAGTATGATATCTCTTTTGCAAAGCGGAACTACCGTAGATGCAAGACCACCCGTTGCAATCACAGTCTTAAGCTCACCTATTTGCTCTTCTATCCTCTCTATCATTCCGTCTATCGAGCTTGCTGTGGAATAAAGAATACCGCTCTTCATACTGTCTATAGTGTTTTTACCAAGCACTGTTTTGGGTGCCTCAAGACTGATTTTAGGTAACTGAGATGTGCCGCCAACCAACGAATTTAATGATACCTCAATTCCGGGAATAATTACTGTACCTATATAGTTTTTATCTTTATCTATGGCAGATATCGTTGTAGCAGTGCCCATATCAAAGAAAATGAGCGGCACTTCGTACTCGTTTATTGCCGCAACTGCTCCTACAACAAGGTCTGCACCAACAGATGCAGGATTATCCATTTGTATATTAAGTCCTGTTTTTAATCCAGGTCCAACCAAAAGTATATTGTTTTGTGTAATCTTACTTATTGCTTTTTTAATTACATTGGTAAGAGAGGGAACAACGGACGATATAATGGCGCCGCATATATCCTCATTCTTAATATTATAAAGCTCCAAAACATTTTTAAAATTTATTGCATATTCAAGCTCTGTTGCCTTATGATTTGTTGAGAGCCTTTCTGTAAAGATTATTTTATCTCCCTCAAAACAGCCAAGCACAATGTTTGTGTTTCCTATATCTATGGCAAGTATCATTTAATTTCACCATGCCTCTCATACTCGGTTATTTCTTTAATTTTGTTATTATCATCTACAAAAACCACCGTGGGTCTGAATTTCTTCGCTTCGTCTTCGGACATTTTAGCATATGCCATTATTATAATTTTGTCGTTTTTCTGAACACACCTTGCTGCTGCACCGTTAAGGCATATAACTCCACTTCCTCTTTTGCCGCATATAGTATATGTTTCAAAACGTTCGCCATTATTTATGTCAACAATCTGTACCTTTTCGTACTCCAATATGCCTGATTTTTCTAAAAGCTCTGCATCAACTGTAATAGAGCCGACATAATCAAGATTTGCCTCACTGACAGTTGCACGGTGTATTTTTGATTTGAGCATTGTTAAGTTCATATTTCTTCCTTTCTGTAATTTACACTTCAATACTGAAATTATCTATAAGTCTTGTTTTACCTACCCTTACTGCCGCAGCACACAAAATTGTACCACTGATTTTACTAACAGGTTTTATAGTAAGCGCATCAACTATTTTTATATAATCAATCTTTGCCAATGGCTCTGTACTGATTTTTTGCACAATGGCATCAATTACAGTTTTAGTGTCCCTTTCGCCACTTTCCACAAGCGACTTACCATAGCTAAGAGCCTTACTTATTATAACTGCCGCCTCCCGCTCACTTTTGCTTAAATAAGTGTTACGTGATGATTTTGCAAGACCGTCTTCTTCTCTTATAATAGGACAACCTATAATTTCTATATCAATATTCAAATCCTCAACCATTCTTTTTATTATAGCAAGCTGTTGCGCATCCTTTTCGCCAAAATATGCTCTGTCAGGTGCAACAATGTTAAAAAGCTTTGTAACAACAGTCTGTACACCTCTAAAATGACCAGGACGCGATGCACCGCATAAATCCTCTGTAAGTGTACTCATATCAACGTGAGTACAAAATCTTTGGGTATACATTTCTTCGGGTTCGGGATTAAAAATCAAGTTGGCACCCACACTCTCGCATAGCTTTTTATCGCTCTCTATATCTCTTGGATATGTTGCCAAGTCCTCGTTGGGTCCGAATTGTATAGGATTTACAAAAACAGATACAACCGTTTTATCATTTTCCTTTACCGAACGTTCAATAAGGCTTTTATGTCCCTCATGAAGATAACCCATTGTAGGAACAAAACCTACACTGTAACCCTCACTTTTCCATTTTTTTACTGTCCCTCTGACTTCTTCTATTGTTTTTACTAAATTCATTTTGCTTCCCCCTGTTAATATAATTTACTTATAACGTTGTCATCTATCTTAAATGTGTGCTCCTCCGCGGGGAATGTACCATTTTGTACTTCTTCTATATAATTTTTAAATGCCTCTTTCATTATAGTGCCAACATCAGCATATCTCTTAACAAATTTGGGCGAAAAGTCCGTAAACATTCCAAGCATATCCTGATATACTAAAACCTGTCCATCACAACCTGCGCCTGCACCTATTCCTATTGTAGGAATTGAAACTGTATCGGAAATGATTTTTGCCAAAGACGCGGGCACACATTCCATAACAAGTGCAAATGCGCCTGCAGCCTCTACTGCTTTTGCGTCCTCTATAATTTGTTTTGCGCTCTCCTCACTTTTTCCCTGCACCTTGTGTCCGCCAAAAACGTTAACCGATTGCGGAGTTAAGCCTATATGTGCAACAACGGGAATAGATGCCTTTACAATAGCACGTATCTGTTCTGTAACAGAAGCACCGCCCTCGAGCTTTACTGCCTGTGCACCTCCCTCTTTTATAAGACGTCCTGCATTTTTTACTGCATCATACACTGATGTCTGATAAGACATAAAAGGCATATCGGCAACAACAAGTGCATTCTTTGCACCTCTTGCCACTGCTTTTGTGTGGTGCAGAATATCCTCCATTGTTACGGGGAGAGTATCCTCATAACCTAAAATAACCGTGCCGAGCGAGTCGCCCACAAGAATTGAGTTTATCCCTGCTTCGTCTATAAGCTTTGCAGTGGAATAATCATATGCGGTAAGCATGGTTATTTTTTCACCTTTTTGTTTTTGTGATAAAAATGTTGATACTGTGTTCTTCATTTTTATATTCATTCCTTTCAAAACTGATACTATTTTACCTTATGTAAATATAGTTCGTATACATTTTATCATAATTTTATTATAATAGCAATATTTTTTTGCTATTTGGCAAGGATTTATAACCAAAACTTTAAAGCTTGACAAAAAATGTAATATATGATAAAATTTTTGTAGTGAATTTATTGGTAAAACGGGGTGATGGCAATGTCTTTATACGAATCGGGAGAGAACTATCTCGAAACAATTTTAATATTAAAAGAGAAGCTTGGCTATGTTCGTTCAATAGACATTGCAAGAGAGCTTGGCGTATCAAAACCGTCTGTAAGCCGTGCAGTAGGACTCTTAAAATCTGACGGATATATAACCACAGACAATAATGGGACACTGCTTTTAACAGACGAGGGCATTGACGTTGCCAACAAAATATACGAAAGACATAAAATTATAGAAAAACACCTTGTATCAATCGGCGTAAGTCAGGAAATTGCCGCTAATGATGCATGTAAAATTGAACATGTTATAAGCGAAGAAAGCTTTAAAAAAATAAAAGATATTGTTGATAGTATTAAATGATAAATGGGACACGTTTTCGTGTCCCATTTTTAACGGGAGGGCACAGAGACCCTCCCCTACGTTTTTTAATGTCAAAAGATAGAGAAAATGATGCACAACGGACTATATCGCACCCGATGCTGTATTTTTATACCGCGAGTGGTGCGATTTGTTCGTAGCATAGCGGTGTGCACATTTTATCATAGCCTTTTAGCCTTCTAATTTCTTTATTGCCTCTATTGCTATTGCACATTCAACCCTTTTCTTTTCAAACTCGCACGCAAGCTCATAGGGCTTATTTATATCACCGTTAAAGTTTACTGCATTGGCACTGCAGCCGCCGCTGCAATAAAATTTTGCAAAGCAGTTTTCACACTTTTTCTTTGTATAGACATTTGATTTTTCGAATATGTTTTTAATATCCTCGTTAACTTTTCCGTCAAAGACATTTCCCATTTTATAGTCTTCGTTTCCGACAAACTGATGACACGGATATATGTCCCCTTGAGGCGAAATAGCAAGATACTCATGCCCCGCACCGCAACCCGAAAGACGCTTTATTGCACATGGGCCCTGGTCGAGGTCTACCATAAAGTGGAAGAAGTTAAACCAGTTACCCTCACGCCATCTTTTTACATATTCCTCGGCAAGCTTTTCATATTCGTTAAATACAGTTTGGATATGCTCATCTCTTAGTGCATAATCCTCCTCATACGGAGCAACAACAGGCTCAACACTTGTCTGCTTAAAGCCAAGGTCTGCAAGGTGTATAACGTCCTTTGCAAAATCTACATTATGAGCCGTAAAAGTTCCTCTTACATAATAATTATCCTGATTTCTGCTCTGGGCAATCTTTTTGAACTTTGGAACAATTATATCATATGAGCCTTTTCCGTTTACGGTTGGTCGCATTTTGTCGTTTGTTTCTTTTTCACCGTCAAGTGATAATACAACATTGGACATATTCTTATTTATGTATTCCTGAATTTCATCATCAAGCAAAATACCATTTGTTGTGATTGTAAATCTGAAATTTTTATTGTGCTTTTTACCCTGCTCGTTTGCATAGTCGGTTATTTCTTTTACAACCTCAAAATTCATTAAAGGCTCGCCGCCAAAATAGTCTATTTCGATATTGTGGCGGTTGGCACTATTTGCAATTACAAAATCAATAGCACATTTACCAACCTCACTGCTCATAAGACATCTGCCGCCTTTGTATTCGCCTGTATCACCAAAGCAGTACTTACAACGCAAATTACAATCATGGGCAACGTGCAAGCATAGTGCCTTTACTACCGATTGCTTGTTCCAGTTTTTTGCAATGTCAGCATAGCAATCATCAGTAAACAGTTGACCCGCACTTGCAAGGGCACAAATTTCGCTATATCCTTCTTCTATATCCTTGGCACTGTATTTATCTATGAGTGCCTCTTTTATAAAATCGGGACACTTGCTCTCGGCAAAAAATGGTTCTATGATATAGTCTAAAATATCGTACACAACATCATCAACCACATGAACTGCGCCCGAATATACATCAAGGACGATATCGAGTCCCATTAGTTTATATTTATGTATCACTTTAAAAATCCTCTTTTCGTATTTTTAAATAAAGAAAAGTGCACCAAAAACAACGGTATACCGCATCTTGATGCACCAAGCCTTTTTATAATAAATTATTCAGCACTCTCGCACTTTTGGTTTGCAACTGTGCAAGAAGTTTTGCATGCTGACTGACATGATGTCTGGCACTCGCCGCATCCGCCATGCTTTGCTGTGTCTTTTAAATTAGCTTTGTTTAAAGTTTGAATATGTTTCATAATAAATCCCATACCTTTCACTAATATTATTCTTTATTGAAATCTCTCCCAAAAGAAGAAAATCAATCATTTTCTATATTATACCATATTCTTTTTAAAAAAGAAAGAGGTTTTTTAAAAATTTTTATAAATTTTGTTGGTTTTTTCCTCTATCGTCATAATCATCTAAAAAATTATAGGATATTTCGTTATTATGATAGCCTATAATAGTCGATAAATTAACATCATGTACACTGTTAAAAATGTTCATATCTATATACGGGCTTGTTTTTCTGAATTGCTTTATAAGCTCTTTCATTTCGCGTCGTTTTGAGTTTTCTTTTCCGTCAGGATTTTTTTCGCAATTCTCGGTAAATCGGCACGCACATTGAATAAATTCAAGCTCATGCCGTTTTGCCCATGCAATAACATCCTTTTCCTTTACAAGGTACAGCGGACGTATAAGCTCCATACCCGGGTGATTTGTACTGTGAAGCTTTGGCATCATGGTCTGAATTTGCGCACCATACAACATTCCCATAAGAATTGTTTCTATAACGTCGTCGAAGTGGTGTCCCAAAGCTATTTTGTTGCAACCAAGCCTTTGTGCCTCTTTATAGAGATAGCCTCGCCTCATTCTTGCGCATAAATAGCACGGATGGTCGCCAACATTGGCAACTGAATCAAAAATCTGTGTATTGAAAATATGAATCGGAATATTTAGTTTTTTTGCATTTTCTATGATTTTCTCGCGGTTTTGCGGATTGTAGCCGGGGTCCATAACCATAAATTTAAGGTCGAATTTGACGACACCGTGGCGGTGAATTTCCTGCATACATTTTGCTAAAAGCATCGAATCCTTACCGCCCGAAATACATACTGCAATTTTATCGCCCTCTTTTATTAGCTCATACTTATTTATTGCAGTAGTGAATTTTCGCCATATCGCCTTACGATATGTTGTGATTATGCTTCTTTCTGCTTCTTTATATAGTTCCATTTTTACCCTTCAAATATAGCTCGTGCAAAATCTGTGGGGTTAAACTCCTGAAGATCGTCTATACCCTCGCCCACACCAATAAATTTTACACTCATATTTTTATCTCTTGAAAGTGCTATTACAATTCCGCCCTTTGCAGTTCCGTCAAGCTTTGTTAAAACCAGACCCGAAATCTCTGCCGCCTCGCCAAAAAGCTGAGCCTGACTTACTGCATTCTGACCTGTGGTTGCATCAAGCACAAGCAAAGTTTCGCGCGAGGACTTGGGTAATTCTCTTGAAATTACTCTGTTTATCTTCTCAAGCTCCGCCATAAGGTTCTTTTTGTTGTGGAGTCTGCCTGCGGTATCGCATATAAGAACATCTATATTCCTTGCCTTTGCAGCATTGCACGCGTCATATACTACTGCGGCGGGGTCGCTATTTTCCTGATGTTTTATTATTTCGCACCCTGCTCTTTGTGCCCATACATCAAGCTGGTCTATTGCCGCGGCTCTGAATGTATCTGCCGCCGCAAGCATTACTTTCTTTCCCTGAGCCTTATAGTGCATTGCCATTTTACCTATGCTTGTTGTTTTTCCCACACCGTTTACACCTATAACAAGAATTACAGCGGGTGTATTTTCTATGTGCATTTTACTGTCGCTTTCTTGTAAAATCTCGCAAATCACAAGTTGCAATTCTTCTTTTACAAGATTTGCGTCAGTTATATGCTTAAGCTTTACCCTTTGTCGTAATTCTTCTATAATATATGTTGAGGTCTCAAAGCCTATGTCTGCCATTATAAGCGCTTCTTCAAGATTTTCAAAAAGCTCCTCATCAACCTTGACAAATACAGAAAATACCTGATTTACCTGGTCGCCTATGGCATTGCTTGTTTTTTTGAGTCCCTGTTTTAACTTATCAAAAAATCCCATATTTTTGCCTTTCTGTGTTTGTGGTTAGCAGTTTATTTTACAAGTTTTTCGTCAACGTCATCAATCAAAAGCGATAACAACTTAGAAACTCCTTTTTCCTGCATGGTTACACCATACAATATGTTTGCTGCCTCCATTGTACCACGTCTGTGTGTTATAACTATAAACTGTGTGTTCTCAACATAGTTTTTAAGATACGTTGCAAATCTCGATACGTTTACATCGTCAAGTGCCGCGTCTATCTCGTCTAAGATACAGAATGGTGTCGGCTTGACTTTTAATATCGCAAATAACAATGCAATAGCTATAAAAGATTTCTCTCCGCCCGAATACAGGTTAAGGTTTTGCAAGCCCTTACCAGGCAGCTGAACCTCGATTTCTATACCGCTTTCTAAAATATTATCGGGGTCAGACAGGTACAGTCTTCCGTTTCCGCCGCCAAATAGCTCTTTAAACACCTCTGAGAAGCTTTTGTTTATCTCGTTAAACTGCTCCTCAAAATGCTCTTCTATAAGCTCTGCCATAGAGTCGATTATCTCGGTAAGATTTTCTTTTGACTTCTCTAAGTCCCTCTTTTGCTCGCTTAAGAATTCGTATCTTTCTTTTACTGCCTTGTACTCCTCTATTGAATCTACATTTACATTGCCAAGAGCTTTTATTGCAGCCTTTAATTCATTAAGACGCTCTGTTGCCTCTTTTTCGTTTTCGATTTCTTCTCTATCCTCAGCAGCAGATGTTATTGTAAGCTCATAGTCCTCCCAAAGGCGATTTATAATACCCTCGCGCTCCATCTCGAGCTTAACATTTCTGTTTTCTACTCTTGATAGCTCTTGTTGAAGATTTAGGAGTTTATCCGTTAATGTCTTGTTCGAATCCTGTATTTGCCCTAATGCATTGGCAATAGACTGCTTTTGTTCATCAATATTTTCGATAGTACGTACAATTTCTTCGCCAAGCTTTTGAGTTTCTTCCCAGAGAGTACGTTTTTCCTCTATGGTTTGCTCCATAATTGTAACAGTCTTTTTTATGTCCTCTATGTCCTTTTGCTTTACTAAAATACTGTCAGATTCCGATACAATTTCTGCATTGGCATTATCTATCTGCATTTTAATAAGCTCAATATCCTTATGAAGTGCACCAAGACGGACAGTTTCGTCCATAATCTTTCCAGACTGCTCTTCTTTTTGCTCGCCAATAAGAGCATATTTCTCTTCGAGAGTTTTTATTTCCTCTTCCAACTCTTGCTCTTTGTTTTGCGAACTTCTTAGCTCGGATAACAAAATTGCACATTCCTCGGAAGAGTTCTTAAGAACTTCCTCAATTTTTTCCTGCTCACTATTTGAAGCCTCGCGGTTTTTATCTGTTATCTGTATACTTTGCTCCAAGTATATGCATGCATTTTCGAGTCTTAGAATTTCGTCTTCATATTCACGCACCATTGGTATATACGCCTCAAGCTGAGTATTTACAAAATCCTTTTCCTTTTGAAGTTCCTCTTGCTTTTGTGCTAAATCTCTCAGCTTTGATGAAAGCGATATAATATCCTTGCCAAGCTCTTTTATTTGTGATGCACGTGATAGAAATCCGCTTTGCTTATTTACACTACCACCCGACATTGAACCACCGCTGTTTAAGATATCACCCTCAAGAGTAACTGCTCTGAATTTATAGCCAAATTTCTTGCTTAGTGCAATGGCATTGTCTATGTTATCAACAACCACTACTCTGCCCAACAAACTTGATATAACACCGTCATATTTTTTATCGTACGAAATAAGCTTGTTTGCAATGCCTATAACTCCGCGCTCATTCATAACCTCTCTTTCATTCTCTAACGTTCTGCCCTTTACTGAAGTTATGGGTAAGAATGTTGCACGTCCGTTATTGGTTTTACGTAAATATGCAATAGCCTCCTTTGCGTCCTCTTCAGTTTCAACAACAATATTTTGCATTGTATTACCAAGAGTTGCTTCTATTGCTACTACGTATTCCTTTTTTACCTCTATAAGTCCCGATACTGCACCATAGATTGACAGTTTTTTAAGTTCGGGCGCTTTAAGAACAGCCTTTACACTTCGCGAAAAGCCCTCGTAATCGTTTTCCATACCCTCTAAAATCTTCTTTTGTGATGATTTTGAGTTGTACTCAACCTGACATGCATTTATATTCTCTGTTACTTTGCCAAGCTCATTTTGGGCATTTTGTAATGCCTGTGATTTTTCGTTGGTTGTTGCTTTAAGCTTTGAGAGTTTTTCTTGTTTTTCTGAGATACTTTTTCTGTTTTGGTCTATTTCTTTTTTGGTGCTCTCACCGTCAAGTCCGAACTGCTTTATTTCGAGCTCTATTTCCTCACGTCTTTTTATATAGCTTTCTCTTAGCTTTTCTACACCGCTTATTTTTTCGTTTAATGCGGCACAGTCATTGCAGCACTGAACATAGGCAGATTTCTTCTCTTCTATAGTTGTATACAGTTCTTCCTGCTTTTTAGAAGTATCACCGCTTTCTTGCTGCATGCGGTCAAATACCTCTAAAATCTCCTTTGCCTCGTTTTCTTTTTCTTCTATCTGTAACTGATATTCCTTAATCTGATTTTTACGATTTTCGTTCTTTTGGTTAATATCGCAAATTTCGCCCTCTATGCGCTTTATCATATCGTTGTTATTTGCAATATTGTTTTGAGTGATGGAAATATCCTTCTTTATTTCCATTGCCTTTTCGGCATTTTCTCTTAGATGTTCATTTTGCAGATTCTTTTCTTCGTCCTTTTCTCGGCTTTGCTCCTGAAGTTTTTCGAATTTAGCGCCTGTCTGATGTTCTTCTTCTCTTGCTCTTGAGAGCTCGTCTTGAACACTGTTATAAAGAGCAGCAGCCTCCTCTGATTGTACCTTATTTTTTTCGAGTGTTATAAGGCTCATATTTACGTCAAGTACCTTATACTCGGTATATAACTCAACATACTTACGTGCCTTTTCCGATTGACGTTTAAGAGGTCCTACCTGATTTTCCAGCTCAAGTGTTATGTCGCCTATACGGACAAGGTTTTCCTCAACTCCTGTGAGCTTTCTTATTGCTTCTTCTTTACGGTACTTGTATTTAGAAACACTCGCCGCCTCTTCAAAAAGAGAACGTCTGTCCTCAGGCTTTGTTGAAAGTATTTTTGCAACATCGCCCTGACCTATTATTGAATATCCGTCCCTGCCAAGACCCGTATCCATAAAAAGTTCATGTATATCCTTTAAACGACAGTTTGCTCTGTTTATCTGGTATATACTCTCACCGCTCCTGAAGAGTCTGCGTGTAACAATAACCTCGTCAAAATCAATGTTAAATATATGTGTACTGTTATCAAGAACAAGGCTTACCTCTGCATAATTTACGCTCTTTCGTGCTTCTGTACCTGCAAAGATAACGTCCTGCATATTTGAGCCTCTTAAAGATTTTGCACTCATTTCGCCTATTACCCAACGAATTGCGTCGGAAATATTACTCTTTCCACTACCGTTAGGGCCAACAACCGCTGTTGCACCCTCTACAAAATCCAATACCGTTTTATCTGCAAAGGACTTAAAGCCCTGCATCTCGATTCTCTTTAAAAGCATGAAATTTTAACCTCTCTTTTGTTCATTCCTTTATTGCCTTTTACCTTTAATATTATTCCTGTCTCGTCTTTAATCTTTTTAATGTTTTCTTTTTTGTTGCCAATGGCGTTTGATATTTCGGTATCTAAAACCTCGACAGTTACCTCACCGCTTTTTCCTTTAACTGCCTGCTTTATTAAGTCATAATAAATTCTGCTCTCTACAAGCGCACGGAATGCACTGTGAACAGGACCTGCAACAACACTGCCCTCCTCACAAATTTCCTCTGTTGCTTGTAAGCCTACACGAATTACCGAAATATTCTCTTTTTCAAACATCAAAACAAGCTCTTTTGCCAAATCTATGGCCTCATCTAATGTTTGGGGAGTGTAGTCTCCCTTTTGATACATTTTTTCAAGATAAGTATCCTTTATTGTAAGTGTGGGATAAATCCGTACCATCTGCGGTTTTAGCTTTATAATCTCACGTGCGGTAAATATGCTCTTTTCGTACGTGTCGCCCACAAGTCCCGTCATCATCTGCAGACCAAGTCTTACGGGATATTTTTTTATAATCTCTACTGCTCTTCTTACTTGCTCCGCATTGTGGCCTCTGTTTGATTTTTTTAATACCTCATCGTCCATAGACTGTACACCAAGCTCTATTGTTGTAACATCGTGAGCTATAAGATTTTGCATTATCTGGTCATCTATATAGTCAGGACGTGTAGATAATCTTATTCCGTCTATTTGTCCCTCAAATTCCTTTACCGCACTCATAAGAGCACTTTGCTCATGCATTGGTATTCCCGTAAATGAACCGCCAAAGAATGCCACCTCGACGTATCTGTCCTCTTTTGGAAGTGTTCTGAGATTTTCGGATATTATGTTTTTTACATCTTGTGGTGTTACATCAGTTGTCTTACCCGTAATACGTCTTTGATTGCAGAAAACACAATCAAAGGGACAACCCTTATGCGGTACAAAGATAGGTATATTATAGGTTTTCATATCTGTCTCACCTACTAAAACATACCCGTTTTTAACGCATTTTTGGCTGCGTGCTGCTGTGCCTCTTTTTTGCTGTTACCCTCGCCCTCGCCAATTTTCTGATTATTAAGATATACACCCATAATAAATGTTTTATTGTGGTCCATTCCCGATTCACCAAGCAACTGGTACTCTATCTCGCCCATATGCTTCTTTTGTATTTTCTCCTGCAATGAAGTTTTATAATCGTTATTTCTCTTTCCCGATATTGCTTCTTCTATGTCGCTCTTTGTGTTATTAAGCACCCATTCACGGGCTACCTCAAGTCCACCGTCAAGGTATATTGCAGCAATAACTGCCTCAAATGCATCAGAAATAATAGACGGTCTTTTTCTTCCGCCTGTTTGTTCTTCGCCATTGCCAAGTCTTATTGCCTCATCAATACATATACGCTTTGCTGCCTTAAAAAGCGAAGTTTCACATACAATACTTGCCCTTAATTTACTTAAATCACCTTCGTTAATCCGACCAAGCCTTTTGTAGATATACTCACTTATTACAATACTAAGCACACTGTCTCCCAAGAACTCAAGACGTTCATTACTCGAAATCTTCTTTTCGTTTGCATAGGAACTGTGTGTTAAGGCATTACTTAAAAGTGATTTGTCGTTAAAATTGTAGCCTATTTTGCTCTCAATTTCCTTTAGTGTCATTTCAACAATTCTCCTTTTTATTTTATTGTTGAATTACTGATTAAGTCTGCCATATACAGAAAGATTTAAGCAGTAATTCACCTTTTTGTTATATCAGCGCATATCCCGACGCTTTTAAGACGTCGGGATAGCCTTCTATACTTATGCGTTTTCTTTAATATAATTTACCGCATCTCCTACTGTACTGATTTTCTCTGCCTCGTCATCGGGAATTTCCAAATCAAATTCTCCTTCGAGACCCATTATTAACTCAACTATATCAAGAGAATCTGCACCCAAATCATCAACAAATGATGACTCCATTGTGATTGACTCCTCATCAACTCCAAGTTGGTCAACTATAACACTTTTTACTCTTTCAAATTCCTCCATTGTTAATTGCACCTCCTTTCAGATGTTGTGAATCTATATAACCCTTTGGGAATATATACTTTCATTTACAATATATATGTAGAAATATAATTTACCCCAATTTATACTATCATATGTTTTACAATATTGCAAGCTTTTTTTCCTATTTTCTCCTTATTTTAAATATAAGTTATTTTTTTAGCTTTACGAATTATTATCCCATTTTCTGTAAATTATATATTAAATAAGAAAAAACACATTAAATCTTTTGATTTTGCACTCATTTTTATCATACAAAAGGGTGTATTGTTACAGAAATGTTACAAATGTTTCAAAAAATTTTCAAAAAACACTTGACAAGAACTTTATTTTGTTGTATAATGGCATTTGTAATGTGTTTGTAACAATTAAGAAATAATTTGAAAAATTTAGTAATATTTGTTACGTAAAAACATTATTCGTATGTGAAAAACACAGAAGGGAATGAAATTTTATTATGAAAAACATCAAACATACAACTGCTGCATTTTTGGCTGTTGTAATGCTTTGTTCTTTGGCAAAAATACAGGGAGAGGACATTAGTGCCTCAAAAAAAATAACGGAGCAGAGAATAAACGCTGCTGCCGCACATGAAAGTATAATGATAACACAAAAACAGGTTGACGATTCGGTTATGGGAGTAGCTCTTGAAACAAGTGAGCAGGACGCTGAGGCAGAAAGAGCACAGCTCGAAGAAACTGCGGCTCCAAAGTCTTCTTACAGATTAGGATATGTTAAGCTTACTTCAGGTACACTAAATTTAAGAACACAACCTTCAGAGAATGCTCTTATAACCGGGCAGTTAAATGCTGTAGAGCAGGTTCAGATTTTAGAGAGCACAGACGGATATTTTAAGGTATCGGCACAAGCAGGAACAGGATATGTTTCATCGGACTGTATAACTGCCGATAAAGCCGAAGCACAAGAGGCTGCAAAGCACTTTGACAATTACAGAGTTGCAGAGGTTATAGTATCGAGCGTAAACTTACGTAAAAATCCATCAACAGACGCTGATATTATAAAAGGCTTTGTTAACGGAGAAAAAGTCGTTGTACTATGGGGCGAGGGCGATTTTATAAGAGTTGCCTATGGCCCGGACTATGACGAGGGATACGTAATAAACACTTCTATAGACTTTAACGGTGATTGGGTTAAAAAATCAGAGGTTTCGAGTGCACAACAAAAAGCAGCACAAAGGAGAGCCGAGGCAGCTGCAGCAGAGGCAAGAGCAAGAGTAGCAGCATCATCAGACGGATACGGAATGAGCGCAAATGCTTCATCATCACCTGTGGCTGCATCTTCAAAGGGACAGGCTATTGTCAATACAGCAATGAAATATCTTGGTGTTCCATACGTTTGGGGCGGAACTTCACCAAGAGGCTTTGACTGCAGTGGTCTTGTACAATACGTATGCAGACAAAACGGTATCAGTGTAAACAGAGTGGCTTGCGACCAGAGAAGAAACGGCACATATGTTTCACGCGAGAATTTACAACCGGGAGATTTGGTGTTCTTTGCAAAGGGCGGCTATATTCACCACGTAGGTATATATGTCGGTAACGGAAATATGATACACGCTCCGCAAACAGGAGATGTAGTAAAAATTTCATCAATACAGACATCATACAGAATTAACTCATATGCAGGTGCAGTACGTTTATATTAAACAACAAAAACAGGTCATTTGACCTGTTTTTTGTTGTTTATAAGTCTTGACAAACAGACCAAAACCAAGTAAAATAAAACTGATATGAATACAAAGAAAGGATTCCTGAATAATGAAGTTCCCAAATCTTCCGCATATAGGAATGAGAAAAGTAAAAAGCGCAATAGCTGTGGTATTATCATTTTTAATATGGCAGATTGTACGTATACCTTTTCCTCAGTTCGAAATACATCCGCTTTTTGGATACCTTTACTCCATAGGCGAAATGCGCCCCACCGCACAAAAAACAAAACAATTTGGTTGGTGGCGTATTAAGGCAACGCTTATAGGTCTTTGCATAGGTTTTTGCGCATTACCAATAAGCATTTCCTACGGTGCCTATGCAGGTAATGGAATTTTATATATACTTGTTGATATTGCATTGTTCGTTTTTGGAGTAATACTCGCTCTGTGCTTGGCTGAACTTTTTAAATGCGGCAACCTCTGTGGAATAGCTGCTATGGTATTTGTAATTTGCCTTGTACGCGACAGAAATGCAAACGTTAACATATATCTGTATGCAATACTTAGAGTTTTTGAAACATTACTCGGTGTATTCTCTGCATGGGTAGTAAATAACTTCATTGATAAGCATACGGAGGAGAAAGAAAAAAATAATAAAAAGGAGTGTTCCAATATGAAAAACATAACAATATCAAATAAGCCGACTACTATTGAAATAACAAAATATTATTGGGCAGATGGCGGTTATGAGCCAAAGGTGGAAATTACACTTTCGCATGATGATAATAATTTCTATGTTACATTTAAAACCCATGAAAGCAATCCGTTAGTTGAAAAAGACACCCATCTTATGCACGTATGCGAGGATAGTTGTGTTGAATGGTTTGCAAATTTTACACCTGATGCAAACGGTAAATACTTCAATTTCGAAGTCAATGCAAAGGGTATAATGGACGCTTCTTACCGTGTAGACCGCTACGATACTGAGCACCTTAAGGTCGAAGATATAGAAATGCTTAACATAAAATCCGAAATACACGAAGATTACTGGACAGTTTCGTATGCAGTACCATCAGAGCTTATAAAGAAATATTCACCAACATTTGATATGAATAAATGCACTTACATAAAATCCAATTTTTATAAATGCGGCGATAATACTCAAATACCTCATTACGGTGCATATTTTGAACCGAATCCGCAAGTGCCCGATTTCCACAGACCTGAGTATTTTGGTACACTTAATGTAGAATAAGAAAACACGGGAATATATTTTTGAAATATATTCCTTTTTATTTGTAATCTGTTCTTTTTTTATATAATATACTTGCTTTCTAAACATTTAATGTGCTATAATTAGAGTACAAATTAAAATTATTGTCAGGAGAGATATTTATGCAGGAACAATTTAAAATAGGTTGTAATTCTCAAATTATTACACCTCCTTTAGGAACACTTCTCTACGGCTATGTTGCGCACAGACCCGCCGCAAGTGTGCATGATGATTTACGTATAAATGCCATTGCTGCGGAACAGGGTGCGCGTCGCGGCATTATGATTAGTGCAGATATATGCACTGTTCCCGAAAATGTAGTAGAGAAAATGCGCGAGGCAATTTTTGCAAAAACTGGTGTTTTAAAAGAAAACATCTCTATTTCTGCAATTCACACCCACTCAGGACCTGCTATTAAAAGTGCAGGAGGTTGGGGCGCTGCAAACGAAGAATACATAAATAATATCCTTATTCCACAGGCAGTAGAAGCGTCAAGGTTGGCTTTAACTGATATGAGAGCTGCTCTTATGGGTATTGGTACAACCGAAAGCGAAGTGGGTATTAACAGACGTGAGCTTGATGAGGATGGCAACGTTCTTTTAGGACAAAATCCTTACGGTGTTTTTGATAAAACTATGACTGTTTTGGCATTTAAGAGCTTGGATGGTGAGCCGATTGTAAATCTTATTCACTACGGCTGCCATGGAACTGCAGCAGGCAGGTCAACCGCCATCACACGCGATTGGGCAGGCTACATGGTAGACAGAATGGAAAAGGAAACAGGTGCTATGACTGTTTACTTTAACGGTGCTGAGGGTGATGCAGGTCCGAGATTATCAAACTACAGAACTGTCGGTGATGATGACTATAATGTAGAAAATGAGTTACCCGACGAAGATAACTCATATATGGAAGAAATTGGTATGGTATCTGCAATAGATGCAATGCGTGCTTATCGTACCATAAAGGATTATCGTGAAGTTTCCTTTGATATGATAAAAGGTCCCGTAATATTGCCATACAAAGCTCCCCCGACACTCGAAGAAGCAAAGACAAGGTTTAATGAGCTTGATAAATTAGATAAACGCGTTGGTGTTCAGTTAAGAGATCACGCAACCTTAAAAGAGACAATAAGAATGTACGAAAACAACGAGGAATTTGATACTCATATGCAAATAAATCAGATTATGTTTGTGTTTAACAGTGTTGTATTTATTCCGTTCCCGTTCGAGATGTTCTCCGAAATACCATTAAGACTAAAACAGCATAGCCCGTTTGAACATACACTGTGCACATGCAATACAAATGGAGCAAACTATTACCTCCCCACTCATGACCAGCTTTGCAGAGGTGGCTATGAAATTGAAATATTCCTGTATGCAAACGTAAACAAGCTTAAAGACGATACTGATGATACAATCATCAAAGAAAACTTGAAGCTTATTAAAGAATATATGAACAAGTAATATCATGAGAGTTGTATATGAAATTTAAAATAGGTGTTGATTCGCAGATTATTACACCGCCATTAGGAACACTTTTATTTGGCTATGTTGCAAAAAGACCTGCAACAAGCGTGCATGACGATTTGCGCGTGAGTGCTATCGCCATAGAACAAGGCGAAAGACGCGCTATTTTGATTAGCGCAGATATATGTAATCTGAACAAAAAAATAGTAGACAAAATAAGGCAACCTGTTTCCAAAGCAACAGGAATACCCGAAGAAAACATTTCGATGGTTACCACTCACACCCATTCAGGTCCTGCAATAAGTGGCCAGGGAGCATGGGGTTCTACCAACGAGGAATTCGTATCCGATATTTTAATACCAAAGGCAACAGAAACTGCAATAAATGCTGCTTCTAATATGCAAGAAGCGCTTTTGGGTATAGGTACAACCGAAAGTCTGGTGGGCGTAAACAGACGTGAACTATCTGAGGACGGAAATATTATTCTCGGACAAAACCCTTTTGGTGTTTTTGATAAAACCATGACAGTTCTGGCATTTAAAGGTCTTGATGGCAAGCCTGTTGTAAACCTCATTCATTATAGTTGCCACGGCACTGCTTCTGGCAGAGCACTTGCTATATCACGCGACTGGCCATGCTATATGATAGACAGAATGGAAAAAGAAACAGGTGCTACAACCATTTTCTTTAACGGCGCCATAGGCGATGCAGGTCCAAGATTATCAAACAACAGAACTGTTGGTGATTTGGATATAAATGTGGAAGAAGAATTACCCGACGAGGATTTATCGTATCTCGAAGAAGTAAGCGGACTTGCAGCAATAGATGCAATGCGCGCGTATCGCAGCATTAAGGACTATCGCGAAGTTTCCTTTGATATGATAAAGGGTACAGTGCATTTACCATACAAAACCCCACCGACTCTTGAAGAAGCAAAGGAACAATACAACAATCTTCACCTGAATGTAAACTGGCATGCAGGAGTGCAATCAATGAAGGTAAAAACACTCGAAGAAATAATAAGAATGTACGAGAATAACGAGGAATTTGAAACAGAAACTGAATTTGACCAGATTATATATGTTTTTAATTCAGCAATATTTGTACCGTTTCCGTTTGAAATGTTCTCCGAAATTGCTATAAGATTAAAACAGCACAGTCCGTTTGAACATACACTTTGTATGAGTAATGCAAACACCTATTATGCATATCTTCCAACTCAGGACCAACTGTCGCGTGGCGGTTATGAGGTGGATTCATTCTTTAATATGGGTGGCAGTGCACATAAGCTGGTAGATAATACCGACGAAATAGTTATTGCAGAAAATTTAAGAATTATCAGAGAACATCTTAATAACGAATAAAATAAAACGGAGTTGTTTTAACAACTCCGTTTTATTTTATTCCATACTTCCCGACGGGATTTCTCCCTCTGCGCTTGGTGGCTCAACGGGAGGTGCGGGAGGCGGTGTTATTACCACCTCTGTATTTGGATTTGTGTTAGTATTTCCTGAATTGTTTTCAGTCGGTCTTGGTGTTGCATTCGGCTTTGGTGTTGACTCATTATTACCTTCTTCCTCTCCTTCGGGGTTGGCACTCGCCACAGGTGTTGCGGACGGCGATGGTGATGGTGATGAATTTATACCAAACCTATCACTTGCATTTCCGTAATGCGTTTTACACGTTGCCTTAGGCTCTGTTCCCTTTACGAAATATGCCACAGTTGACGGGCATGTATCCTTTGGAATTTTACCTGATATTTTACATGTTTCTACTTCCACAATATTATTTGGTTTTGGTATTTTTACATTTGAATTAAGTGTTTCGTGAACCTTACTCATTACTGCACGCCATGCGGTAACTGCAGGGTTGCCTGATACCTTAAGCGGTGCAGGCTGGTCATAACCAAAACATACTGCGCCCACATAATAT